>DPMC01000012.1 GCA_003541675.1 Acidimicrobiaceae bacterium
GATGGTGCGCGCTTCAGGCGACGGTGAGTGAGAACTGGAGCTGGGCGCCCTCGATGGTCACCGCGGTCGCTCCGCCGTCCGGGCTGCCAGCTGGGTCGCCGTAGACGATGTCGGCGGCCAGGACCTGACCGGCCACATGGGCCTCATGGATGCGGATCGCGTCGAGTACCGCCTCATCGCCGTCGACCGTCAGTTTGATGCGGTCGGTTACCACCAGATCGGCGTCGCGTCGGGCCTGCTGGACATGGCGGACCACGTCACGGGCCAGACCCTCACAGGTCAGTTCGTCGGTCACCTCGGTATCGAGCACGACGACGGCGTCGCCACTACTCAACGCTCCAGCCGTGACCCCCTCGGGTGACTCGACGCCCAACTCGAACTCGTCGGCGGCCAGCACGTGGCCGGCTACGGTCACCGTCCCATCGTCATTGCGGACGTAGTCGCCGGATCGGGCTTTGGCGAACACTGACTGGACGTCTCCGCCGAGGCGGGGTCCGAGGGCCCGCCCGTCGGGGCGGAGCACGAACCGGGCATGGGATTCCAGGTCGTTGGTCAGGTGCACGGCCTTTACGTTCACTTCGTCGAGCAGCAGGTCGAGCAGCTCAGCGAGCGTTTCGCTGTCGGTGCCCGCCACCGTCAACGACGACAGGGGAAGCCGCACCCGGAGACCGTGGTCCTCGCGGAGTCGAAGGGCTGTCGAGGCCACATCGCGGAGGCGGTCCATCCGGTCCACGAGATCGGGGTCCGACGGGAGGTCCGCTGCATCAGGCCAGTCCTGGAGATGGACGCTGGTCGAGCCACCAGTCAGGCCGGTGTGGATCTCCTCGGCCACCATGGGCAAGAACGGGGCGGCTACTCGACAGAGGGTGACGAGCACCGTGTAGAGGGTGTCGTGTGCGTCGCGCTTGTCGACAGCCTCGTCGGTGTCGGCCGTCGGGTCGGTGGCCGCCCGGGCCCAGAAGCGGTCACGGCTACGTCGGATGTACCAGTTGTTGAGGGCGTCGAGGAACCCCTGGATCTCGGAGGTGGCCCCGGGCAGGTCGTAGGTGTCCATTCGGTCCTGCACTGACTCGACGAGGCGGCGGGTCTTAGCTAGCAGATACCGGTCGAGCAGGTGGGTGGAGTCGGTCCGCATGGTGGCCCAGTGGCCGTCGACGTTCGCGTACAGCGTGAAGAATGAGTAGGCGTTCCAGACGGGCAGCAGCACCTGGCGCACCACATCGTCGATTCCGCTGTCGGTAATGCGAAGGTCGCCACCCCGGACGATGTTGGACGACATCAGGTACCAGCGCAGGGCATCGGCACCTTGGGCCTCGAAGATGGCCGATGGTTCGGTGTAGTTGCGGTGCTTCTTGGAGAGCTTTGCCCCGTCCTCGGCCAACAGGATCCCGTGGCAGATGACGTTCTGGAAGGCCGGTCGGTCAAACAGGGCGGTGGCCAACACGTGGAGGGTGTAGAACCAGCCGCGAGTCTGGTTGATGTACTCGACAATGAAGTCGGCCGGGAAGTGCTCCTCGAAACGCTCTCGGTTCTCGAACGGGTAGTGGAGTTGGGCGAATGGCATGGAGCCCGACTCGAACCAGCAGTCGAGCACCTCGGGCACTCGACGCATGGTGGAACGGCCGGTCGGATCGTCCGGGTTGGGTCGGGTCAGGTCATCGATGAACGGGCGGTGCAGATCGTCGGGCCGCACCCCGAAGTCTTGTTCGATCTCGTCGAGACTGCCGTACACGTCAATGCGGGGGTAGTCAGGATCGTCGCTGCGCCACACCGGGATGGGTGAGCCCCAGAAGCGGTTCCGACTGATGGACCAGTCGCGCGCACCGTCCAGCCACATACCAAAGCGACCATCGCGGATGTGGTCGGGGACCCAGTTGATCTCGGCGTTGGTGGCCAGCATCCGTTCGCGCAGGTCGGTGACCTTCACGTACCACGACGAGATGGCCTTGTAGATGATCGGCGTGTCGGTGCGCCAGCAGTGCGGGTAGTTGTGTTCGTAGGTGTCGTGGCGGATGACGCGGCCCGCCTCCTTGAGGTGGCGGATGATGTCCGGATTGGCTTCGAAAACGTTCTGGCCGACCCACTGGGCGACGTCGTCGGTGAAACGACCTTGGTCATCGACGGGCACGACCCTCCCGATGGGGATATCGGCGGCCTCGCAGGTCACCTGATCGTCCTCGCCGAACCCGGGAGCCATGTGGACAACGCCGGTGCCGTCGCCAGCATCTACGAAGTCGGCGGCGAGGACCCGGAAGGCATCGGTACGGTCGGCGAAGAAGTCGAACAGCGGGGTGTAGGTACGTCCCACCAGGTCACGGCCCGTGCAAGTGCCGACCTCGGTGGTGTCTTCGAGTTGGGCGGCGTAGCGCTCGACGGCATCGGTGCCGATGACTAGGACGGTGCCGTCGGCGTCGACTCGCAACGAGTAGCTGACATCGGGACCCACGGCGAGGGCCAGGTTCGACGGCAGGGTCCACGGTGTGGTCGTCCACGCCAGGATCCGCATGGGCCCCAGGTCGCTCTTGGCCGGATCCAGTTCGAATGCCACGGTGATGGCCGGGTCCTGGCGGGGTCGGGTGGCGTCGTCGAGGCGGATTTCGAAGTTAGATAGCGGGGTCTCGGCACCCCACGAGTAGGGCATGACCCGGAACGCCTCGTAGACGAGGCCCTTGTCCCAGAGCTGCTTGAACGCCCACATGACCGACTCCATGTAGTCGGGGTCCATGGTCTTGTAGTCGTCCTCGAAGTCGACCCACCGGGCCTGGCGGGTGACCGTCTTTTCCCATTCTCCGGTGTACCGCAGGACCGACTGTCGGCACTGGGCATTGAAGCGGTCGATGCCGTATTCGATGATGTCGGCCCGGCCGGCGACCGGGAGTTCCTTCTCGGCCTCCATCTCGGCGGGCAGGCCGTGGCAGTCCCAACCGAAGCGACGGTCGACCCGGTGGCCCCGCATGGTCTGGTAACGGGGGACAACGTCTTTTACGTAGCCGGTTAACAGGTGTCCATGGTGGGGCAGGCCGTTGGCGAACGGGGGGCCATCGTAGAAGACGTACTCCGACTCGGCGGGGCGGGCATCGACGGAGGCCAGGAAGGTCCCGTCGCTGGCCCAGCGGGCCAGCACGCGGTCCTCGATGGCCGGGAAGTCGGGTCGGCCCACTTCTGGGTAGGGGGTGTCGCTCATGACCGGGCTGAGGCTACCGGGGCGGTCCGAGGCAGTCGGGCCTGTCGGGCGGCTGGGCCGGGGCAGCGGCGGCTCAGCGGTCGCGCAGGGCGGCGGCCCGGTCCCGGAGTTCGAACTTGAGCACCTTGCCGCTGGCGTTCATCGGCAGGTGGTCGACCACCACCACTAGACGGGGGACCTTGTAGTTGGCCATGGCGTCGCGACACCAGGCCATGATCTGGTCGGGATCGGGTTCGCCGTCGACACAGCGGTCGGGTGCAGCGATGACGAAGGCTGCGCCGACCTCGCCCATGCGTTCGTCAGGGACACCAACCACGGCGACTTGGGCAATGGCCGGATGGTCGAGCATCAGGTGCTCGACCTCAGCGGGATACACGTTGAACCCGCCGTTGATGAACATGTCCTTCACTCGGTCGGTGATGTCGAGATAGCCGCGGGCGTCCATCACCCCGATGTCGCCGGTGTGGAGCCACCCGTCGGCGTCGATGGCCTCGGCGGTCTGCTCGGGTGAATCCAGGTAGCCGACCATCACGTTGTAGCCCCGGACGACCACCTCGCCCGGTGTGCCGGGAGGACACTCGGCGCCGTCGGCGTCGACGATCCGGACCTCGACATCGTCGATAGCCCGACCTGAGGTGCCGGCGATCGTCACCGGGTCGTCGTCGTGGCGACACATGGTGGCGATGCCCGATGCCTCGGTTAGTCCGTAGCCGGTGACCACCTTCTCGAATCCGAGCCGCTCGCGCATGTCGTGGATCATCTGGACGGGGATGGCCGCGGCACCGGTCACCGCCAGTCGCAACGACGAGAGGTCGAGGGCGTTGATATCGGGATGGCTGAGGATCGTCTGGTAGATGGCTGGTGGGCCGGGGAGCATGGAGATGCGCTCCTCGGCCACCCTGCGCATGACCGACGGGACGTCGAACACCAGGTGCGGCACGAGGGTCACGCCCTTCATGAGGCAGGCCAGGATCCCCGAGTTGAGGCCGAAGGCGTGGAAGAACGGGTTGACGACCAGGTAGCGGTCGCCCTCCTCGAGACCGATTACGTCGCTCCATGAGAGGAACGCCCGGCAGATGGCCTCGTGGCGGAGCATGGCGCCCTTGGGGGCGCCGGTGGTACCCGAGGTGAACATGATGTGACACAGGTCGTCGCCGGTCACCGCAGCGGAGCGTTCGGCCCGGTCAGCATCATCGACGGCATCTCCGGCGGCTAGAAAGTTGTCCCAGGCGGTGCTGCCTTCGGGTACAGCGCCACGGAGTACGACCACCTGGTCAAGGTGTGGGAGCCGGTCGGAGAGTCCGGTGGATCCCTCCCCGACCTCGTTCAGCATTGCCACGTAGTCGGTGTCGAGGAAGTCCGTGACGGTGAACAGGATGCGGGCTGAGGACCGGGCCAGCAGGTCGACTGCCTCACGGCCCTTGAAGCGGGTATTGACCGGCACGAGGACGGCACCGACACAGTGGGCACCGAGCGCGGCGACGGCCCATTCGGCGAGGTTGGGGGCCCACACGGCGATCCGGTCGCCGGGCTGGACGTCGTGGGCCATGAAGGCCCGGGCCGCGGCGTGGATCCGATCCCGGTACTGGGTGAACGTCCAGCGTCGGTCTTCGTCGACGAAGGCCTCACGGTCGCCGAAGCGGATGGCCGCGTCGTCGACCAGCTGGGGAATGGTGGACCAGGGGGCGTTCACCGGGCCGACCCTACGGTCCGCCTCCAGACCACTGGACAACCGGGATGGTCGACCACCGGGTCACCGGATCGAACTTGATCATGGTGGGCCTTGGCGGGGACGCCGGGACGGAACCGGTAGTGGACGTCGTTGCCGCAGTAACGGACCGACACGGCCCGTCGACGAGACGTGGTCGAGCGGTTGGGGCCGGCGCCGTGGAGGGTGGCAGCGTGGTGGACGACGATGTCGCCCGGCTCAACGACGAAACGTACGAGGCGGGGGTCGTCAACGTCGATGGTGGGGACCGGTGTGCCTTCGGCGCCGGGGAGCGGTTCATCGGATACGAACCAGTTTGGGCGGTGGACGAGGCCAGATCGGTGCGAGCCGCGGAGGTAGGCCACGGCACCCGTGTCGACGGTCACCGGGTCGAGTGGAACCCAGGTGGTGCAGATGCGGTCACCTTCGAGGTGGAAGTAGCCGAGGTCCTGGTGGAGGGCCGTGGCCTCGGCGGTGCCGGGTTCCTTGACCAGCACCGAGTCCTCGTAGAGGTGGACGCGTTC
>DPMC01000122.1:0-1391 GCA_003541675.1 Acidimicrobiaceae bacterium
CTCCAGCTCCACCTCACGGGCGATGGAAACGCCGTCGTTGGTGATGGTGGGGGCACCGAACTTCTTGTCGAGGACCACGTTGCGGCCCTTGGGGCCGAGGGTGACCTTGACGGCGTCGGCCAGCTTGTTTACGCCGGCCTCGAGGCCGCGACGGGCCTCTTCGTCGAACTTCAGGATTTTTGCCACGGAGCGACTACTTGAGGATGCCGAGGACGTCGCGGGCGTTGAGGATCAGAAGGTCCTCACCGCCGACGGTGATCTCGGTGCCGCCGTATTTGCTGTAGACGACGGTGTCGCCCTCGGCGACGTCCATCGGCACAAGCTCACCGGTCTGCTCCGAACGACGGCCGGGGCCGACGGCCAGGACGTCGCCCTGCTGGGGCTTCTCCTTGGCGGTGTCCGGAATGACCAGGCCGGAGGCCGTGGTCGACTCGAAGTCGCTCGGACGGACCACGATGCGGTCCTCGAGGGGCTGGAGGTTCATCGAATGATTCCCTTTCGAGACGACGCCGGACCATGTGGCCGCTGGCGTCTGGATGGGGTTCTGAATGTCTCGCACGGTCGGACCCGCCGATTGGCAGTCTCCCTGTGCGAGTGCCAACGATAGGGCTGCACTGGCCCGCGGCCAACGTGGCAGCCGGCGGTTTTCCCACTATCCGACCAGCGACGGGGCCCGTGACTCAGTCCAGCAGCGGCAGGCTGAGGTTCGGATCGGCCCCCACGTCCAGCGGGCTGGGGCCGTCCGAACGTAGACGCCACCAGCCGGCGGCCGCCACCATGGCCGCGTTGTCGGTGCACAGGGCCCGCGACGGAAGGAAGGCCCGCACCCCGGTATCGGTGCACATGTCCAGGAAACGCTCCCGTAGTCGGGAGTTGGCGGCCACCCCTCCCCCGAGGCACGCCCCCTTGGCCCCGGTGGCCTCCACGGCCCAGCGGGCCTTGGTGACCAGCGCGTCGACCACGGCCTCCTGAAATGAGGCGGCCACGTCGGCGGTTGCCGCGTCGGGTTCGTTTCGAACGTGGTTCACCACAGCGGTCTTCAGACCGCTGAACGAGAAGGCATACCGGCGGTCGTCGGACAGGGTGGCTGGATTCTCTTGGACCATGGAGCGGGGGTAGGCGTACGCCGTTGGGTCACCATCCATGGCCAGGGCATCGATCGCTGGGCCGCCCGGATATCCGAGCCCCAGATAGCGGGCCACCTTGTCGTAGGCCTCTCCGGCTGCGTCGTCCAGCGTGGAACCCAGTAGGCGGTAGCGGCCATGGTCCTCCATGAGGACCAGCATCGTGTGGCCGCCGGACACCAGCAGGACGACCAGGGGCAATTCCAGATCGGGCTCCTCGAGAAACGACGCATACAAGTGGGCCTCGAGGTGGTTGACGGCCACGAA
>DPMC01000122.1:1703-2230 GCA_003541675.1 Acidimicrobiaceae bacterium
AGGTGGTTGACGGCCACGAACGGCACGCCCCACACCAGCGACAGGGCCTTGGCGGCGCTCACCCCGGTAAGGAGTGATCCAACGAGGCCAGGGCCGGTGGTGGCGGCCACTGCGTCGATGCCGCCGGCGCTTCCTCCCGGAACCTCGATCCCGGCGGTGGCTAGCGCCTCGGCCAGGACGGGCACCAACTCGCGCACATGAGCCCGCCCGGCGATCTCCGGGACCACCCCACCGAACACCGCGTGCTGCTCGACCTGGCTGGACACCACTGACGACCGGACCACGGTGGCCCGCTCAACGACGGCAACCGCTGTCTCGTCGCATGATGTCTCGATTCCCAGAATCGTGTTTGGCGTGACCGTGTCGCCCAAAGCCGTGTCACCCATCAACTCTGGTCCTTCTCAAACTGTTCATCGAACGCCGGATCGTCGACATCATGGATCCACATCACCAGGGCATCGGTCGTCGCACCATCGGCATCGGTGTAGTAGGCGGGTCGCACTCCAGCCGGGACGAACCCGAACCGG
>DPMC01000122.1:2564-2712 GCA_003541675.1 Acidimicrobiaceae bacterium
GGTAGAGCGAGATGGCCGCCGTATTGGACGTCCGGACCTCCAGCGTCATGGACGTCAGGCCTCGAGTCCGGGCGTCGCGGCACAGGGCAGCCATCAGGCAGGCTCCGATCCCACGACGCTGGTGGGCGGGATCCACGGCAATGGAGGT
>DPMC01000006.1:0-2431 GCA_003541675.1 Acidimicrobiaceae bacterium
CCGTCGGTGATCGAGATCACGTTGGTCGGAATGAACGCAGAGACGTCACCAGCCTTGGTCTCGATGACCGGCAGGGCCGTCATCGAGCCGGCTCCAAGCTCATCGCTGAGCTTGGCGGCCCGCTCCAGCAGACGGCTGTGCAGGTAGAAGACATCACCCGGGTAGGCCTCGCGGCCCGGTGGGCGGCGAAGCAGCAACGACATCTGTCGGTAGGCCTCGGCTTGCTTGGAGAGATCGTCGTAGACGGCCAGGGCGTGCTGGCCGTTGTCCATCCAGTGCTGGCCGATGGCGCAGCCGGCGTAGGGGGCGAGGTACTTGAATGGTGCCGGGTCGGACGCCGGGGCGACCACCACGACGGTGTAATCCATGGCCCCGTGGGCCTCGAGCACGGCCACGTTCTGAGCCACTGTGGACGCCTTCTGGCCAATGGCCACGTAGACGCACTTCATTCCCTGCCCGGCCTGGTTGATGATCGTGTCCATGGCGATCGTCGTCTTGCCGGTCTTACGGTCGCCGATGATCAGCTCGCGCTGGCCACGACCGATCGGGATGAGCGAGTCAATGGCCTTGATGCCGGTCTGCATCGGCTCGTGCACTGGCTTGCGACCCATGATGCCCGGTGCCTGGATCTCCATGCGGCGCTGTTGGGTGTTGGTCAGCGGGCCCTTGCCGTCGATCGGCTCGCCTAGGGCGTTGACGACGCGGCCCAGGAGGCCGTCGCCGACGGGCAGGGACAGAATGTCGCCGGTGGCCCGCACCGTCTGGCCCTCCTCGATGTCGTCGACCTCGCCTAGGACCACCGCACCGATGGATCCCTCGTCGAGGTTCAGGGCGAGGCCGAACGTGCCGCTCTCGAACTGGAGCAGCTCGTTGACCGCCGCGTCGGGCAGACCCGACACGCGGGCGATGCCGTCGCCGACTTCGAGGACCCGGCCGACCTGGCTCTCTTCCAGGCTGGGGGTGAACCCGTCGAGGTTCTTGCGGATCGTTTCGGCGATGTCCGCCGTGTTGATCGTGAGTTCGGACATGGTGTGTCTCTCTCGTCTCTTGCTCGTATGCCGCTGGCCGGGGCCTAGCGGAAGCTCTCGCGAAGCTGGTTCAGGCGGCGTCGGACGCTGCCGTCGATGATGTCGTCGCCGATCTCGGTGACTACGCCACCGAGGACCGTCGGGTCGATGACGACCTTGATCTCGACGGCCTTGCCGGTACGGGTATTGATGGCGGCGGCCAGGCGGTCCCGCTGATCAGCGGTCAGGTCGACCGCCGATCGCACGGTGGCCACGGCCTTGTTTCGTGAAGCGGCGCTGCGTTCGACCAGTGCATCCACGATGGCGGGAAGTTCGGCGGCTCGACCGGCACCGACCACCATGGAGATGAGGGCCGTCGTGGTGGCCGAGGCCTTACCACCCAGCAGGTCTTCGACGATCTGTTGGCGACGGGACACCGGCACGCTCTGGTCAGCCAGGGTCGAGTACAGCTCACCGTCAGACCGGAGGGCCTGGGCGAAACGGAACAACTCGTCCTCCACCGTGGCGAGGTCACCCTCTGCCGCGGCGACGGCGAACAATGCGTCGGCGTAGCCGGACACCGTCGGGTCAGCCATTGCTGCCGGCCACCTCGTCGATGTAGGCGTCGATCAGACGGCCCTGCACCTCGGCGTCGAGGCTGGACTGGACCACACGCTCGGCGGCACCGAGGGCGATCCCGGCCACCTCGGCCCGTAGGTCGGCAATGGCCTGGGTCCGCGACGACTCGATGTCAGCGGCTGCCCGGGTCCGGAGGTCGGCGAGCTCCGCCTCGTGGCGGGCCATCAGGTCGGCCTTGACCTGGTCAGCTGCTCCACGGGCCTCGTCAATGAGGCGCGAAGCCTCGGACTTGGAATCGGCCAGACGTGCCTCGTAGTCGGCCTGGACAGACTGGGCGTCAGTCTTGGCCTGCTCGGCGGCGTCGAGGTCGCTTCGGATCTTCTCGGCCCGGGCGTCCATCGCGCCCTTCACGGCCGGAAAGCCCTTCTTGACCATGAGCACGAACAGGATCAGGAAAGCGGAACCGCCCCAGATGACCTCGTTCAGCTCCGGCAGGATCGGGCTGGGTGCTTCGAAGCACTTTTCCAGCTCGTCCTGGACGTGGTGGTCCTCGAGGGTCTCATGTAGATCCCCGTTGTTCGCCTCGACCGCCTCGTCGAGATGGTGGGCCATACAGGAACCCACGCTCTCACCCGATGCCGAGGCCGGGCCGGCGAAGGCCACGAACCCCAGAAGGGCGAACAGCGGGGCCACCAGCAGGCGGGTCCGTCGGTTGTTCATGGGTGTCGTCTCTCTGTTCGAAGGGTCTCTCTGATGTGTGATGCCGGAGTTGGCAATCAGGGCATCAGGAGGATGAAGACGACGAAACCGATCAGGGCGAGCGCCTCTGTGAAGGCGATGCCGAG
>DPMC01000006.1:2754-2889 GCA_003541675.1 Acidimicrobiaceae bacterium
AACATCGTGGTCCGGACCATGCCGGCCGACTCGGGTTGGCGGGCCATCGAAGAGATGGCATTACCGACCACGGTGCCGATACCGACACCCGGGCCAATGGCCGCCAGGCCGTAACCGAGACCTGCACCGATGGCC
>DPMC01000267.1:0-174 GCA_003541675.1 Acidimicrobiaceae bacterium
CTCGCCGCCTTCCGGACGGCCGTGCTGTCCTGACCGCGGTACGGTCGACGACCCCGTCGAAATCCGGCGGCTACCCGGAGGAACACCGATGACGAACGCATGGTTCATGGACGACGACCCATCGACGTCGTTTCCGATCTACACCCGAGGCAACGTGGGCGAGGTCTTCCCCGA
>DPMC01000267.1:479-12597 GCA_003541675.1 Acidimicrobiaceae bacterium
CAACGTGGGCGAGGTCTTCCCCGACCCGGTCTCACCCCTGACCGCCGACCACACTTGGCATGGTGCCGGCAACCGTGGCCTCCTGGACTTCATGACCAGGTTCACCATCGACGCCGACGAACTTGACCCGGGTCAGAAGACCATGTTCGAGATCTTCGGTGGTTACATGTTCCTGAACCTCAGCGTGGCCCGCCTCATGGGCGCCCGCTCGTCGGGCATGACCCCAGAACTGGTTGACCTGGGCTTCTTCGGAACCGGGACTTCCCTGCCGCCCTACGTCGCGCGACCAAAGGACGACGACCCGGAGATCACCCAGCGAGTCGACGAGATGATGTTCGGGTGGATGACCACCACCGAGGTCCCGGTGGTGGCCGACCAGGTCTCCGAGGTAGCCAACATCGTGGCCACCCGACCCGATCTGGCCACCATTTCGGAAACCGACCTAGTGGCTCGCACCCGGGAGATGCCCCCGGTGTTCAGCCGCCTGTTTGCCACCCATTCGGAAGCCAGCGCGGCGGCCAGCGTCTCGATGGGTGCCATCACGGTGACCGCCCTCGGCGTCGGGAAGCCGGGTCTCGACCTGCGAATCACCGGTGGGCTGGGTGGTGTTGCTTCCGCCGAACCGAGCGACATCCTGTGGACTCTCGGTTGCATGGTGGCCACCTCAGCGGACCTGACCGCAGCGTTCGACGAGGGGCTCGACGGACTGGCCGGACGTCTGGCTGACCTCGGTCCGAGAGGGGCCGACTTCCTCGCTGGCTTCGCCAACTTCACCGCCGCCTACGGGAGTCGTGGCCCCAACGAGTGGGAACTCCGATCCAGAACCTGGGAGACCCACCCGGAACTCCCATTGGCCCTTATCGACCGCATGCGATTCTCGCCAAACTCCGACAACCCGTCGACGACCAGGGCGACAGCCCATCAGCGCTCCGTCGAGGCCCTCGAACTTCTCCAGTCCATGGTGGCCGACAACGAGGAGGCTGCTGGCACCTTGGCCATCGCGGTGCCGGCCGCCCGAGCGTGGATCCCGGCCCGCGAGCAGTGCAAGGCGACCATCGTGCGGATCATCCATGAGGTGCGACTCGCCGCCCGGGAACTGGGACGACGACTGGCCTCAGACGGCCGACTCGCCGATGCCGACCACGTGTTCATGCTTCGCGACGGCGAACTGGAGGCCGCCCTGGCCGGCGACATGGCAGGGACCGCAGCAGCACGCCAGGTCGACTACCTGGCGCTGTTCGACCTGCAGCCGCCCTACTGGTTCGCCGACGAAGTGCCCGAGTTCGGCCTGCGATCCGAAGTACCGGTCGTCGAGGGGCCGTCCAAGACCATCCTCCAGGGGATGGGGGGCAGCGCCGGCACCGTAGAGGGACGGGCCCGGGTGGTCCTCGATCTGTCCGGTCCACTGACCTTCGAGCCGGGTGAAATCCTCGTCGCACCCATCACAGATCCTTCGTGGACGCCATTGTTCGTGCCAGCGGCCGGCGTGGTGGTCGACGTAGGCGCGGTGATGAGCCACGCAGTAATCGTGAGCCGGGAGTTGGGCATCCCGTGTGTAGTTTCGGCCGTTGGCGCGACAACAAGAATCCCCGATGGGGCCCTCATCCGGGTCAACGGTGACACCGGGACGGTCACCATCCTCGGGGACTAAACCCGCCTCCAGGACTGAACCGCCCTCGACCGGTGAGCCGCCCAAGGGCTGACCTCAGGAACAGGCGGGGGCCCACTCAGGGTCAAGCAGCCCGCCGGCGATCAGCCACCGGATGGTGTCGGCCAACGTCTCAGTGACCGGACGCCACGACCCCAGTCCACCGTCGGCGAGCAACGCGGCGTCATCGCCCGGGACTATGCCCAACATGATTTTCACCGCCTCGTCGTCGACCATACCCTTCAAGGCCGAAGCTGGAGTGGGAAACAACGCCCGGTCCCGGCCGGTGGCCTCGGTGACCCGGGCGTGGAACTCGTCCCACGTCATGTAGGTGCCGCCAGCCACGTATCGCTTCGGTCCCCGGCCAGGTGTCATCAGGCCGGCAATGGCTGCGCCGAGGTCACGGACGTCGACCAGCAGCCATCCACCCGAAGCCAGACTCATCATCATCTCGGTGGACAGCGTGGGAATGAAGGTGGCCGCCAACACGTTCAGCCCCAGATCATCGGGCCCCGTCACCCCGGCCGGATAGATGATGGATACCGGCATACCGTTGTCCTGCATGGCCCGTGCGTGTTCCTCGGCCACCGCCTTGGATGCGTTATACGGGTTTCCCCCTCCCTGCACCGGATCGTCGCCGGAGAGCACGTCACCGGTCGGCGGAAAGATCACCGACATGGTCGACAGGTGGACAATGGGGTCGCACTCGGCGGCCGCTGCGGCATTGAGCACATTGACCGCTCCGGGGGCGTTGACCTCCAGCGCGTGGTGCATTTGCTCGGGATCCAGACTGGTGAACGCCGCGGTATGGACGCAGGCGTCGCAGCCCTCGAGCGCAGTTGTCACGGCATCGAGGTCGGTCATGTCGCCGAGCACGGCCTCAACCTTGTTCGCCGAACCGTCGATGCCATGCATAGCCAGCATCCGATCCAACTTGTCGCCATCGCGCACCAGTGCCCGCACTTCGTGCCCGGCCGCCATCAGGGCGGCCAGCGTGTGACCTCCGATGAACCCTGTTGCTCCGGTCAACATGACCCGCATCGCCGATTCCCCTTCCGCCCGGCACCGTGCCGGGAACAATCGGACCGTAGCCCCCTGTTGGTACCGGCGATCAGCCCGAACCGTTGATAACACCGATTATCCACGAGTCTGCTGGCGCGCTATCCTGTCTCCAGAGGTTAGCCAAACGGCTAATAGCATCTACAGGTCGTGAAAACACATGGACCGGGGTTCCGGGGGAGATGACACCGATGAAGATCAAGGTCGATGCCGAAAGATGTGAAGGCCATAGCCGGTGCTACTCGCTGGCCCCCGAGCTGGTTGACGTGGACGACCTAGGCAACGCCTTCGAGTTGAACGACGGCGAGGTGCCCGCCGGACTCCAGGACAAGGCCCGCCTCATTGTCGACAACTGCCCCGAGTTCGCCATCACCATCGAGGAGGGCTGATCCATGACCAAGACCACCGACACCCACAGCGATCCAGCTGCCGACGCGGTGGCCGCCTCCATCCCCGAGCGCTGCCCGGTCTCCGATGTCACCACCGACTACGACATGTTCGACGCGGACTACCTGCGCGACCCCTTCACGGCCTGGGCCGAGATGCGAGACCGCTGCCCGATCGCCCACACCGACCGCTACGGCGGCTCATGGCTCCCCACGAAGTACGACGACCTTCAGGCCATGGCCAAGATGGTTCCTGAACTGTCGTCCAAGTCGCCCATCGTGATCGACTTGCCCGAGGCACTCGTCAAGGGCGACTCCACTGGCTACAACGCGGCCGCCCCCATCACCGCAGACCCGCCTGAGCAAAATTGGACCCGCCGGGCCCTGCTCCCCCACTTCACTCCCAAGGGCATCGCAGCGGAGACCGAGTACACCAAGCGGCTCTGCCACGAACTCATCGACGGATTCATCGAGAACGGCAGCTGCGACGCAGCAGTCGACTACGCCCAGCAGATCCCGCCCCGGGTCATCGCCAAGAAGCTCGGCGTGGACGCCTCCATGGTGGACGACTTCATCGAGTGGGTCCGCGGTGTGCTGGAGCTGGGCCTTCAACAGCCCGAGTTGCGGGCCAAGTACCGCGACATCATTCGCGAGTTCTTCGCCGCCGAGGTGGCTGACCGACGAGCCAACCCGAAGGACGACCTAATCACTGCCCTCTGTCAGACGGAGCACGAAGGCAGCTTCCTGCCCGACGAGGTGATCATCGGCATGTGCAATCTGCAGCTGGTGGCCGGCATCGACACCACCTGGTCGTCGATCGGCTCAGCCCTGTGGCACCTCGCCAGCCACGATGACGATCGGCGACGCCTGGTCGACGAGCCCGACCTGTGGAACACCGCGGTCGAGGAGCTGCTGCGTTTCTACGCCCCGGTGACCATGGCCCGTAACGCAGCCGAGGACATCGAATACGGCGGGGTGAAGTTCAAGAAGGGCGACAAGATTCTCATGAACTTCCCTGGCGCCAACCACGACCCCGACCACTTCGAGGACGCCCACGAGGTGCATCTGGACCGCCAGCGGAACCGACACGTGGCCTTTGGTATCGGCATCCACCGGTGTGCGGGCTCGAACCTGGCCCGAATGGAGATGGAAGTAGCGCTCAAGACCTGGATGGAACGCATCCCCGAGTTCACGCTGTCAGATCCAGACGCCGTGACGTGGGCCGGCGGCCAGGTGCGCGGACCCCGCATCCTCCCAGTCACGTTTTCCTAGGGCGCTACTGGGCGACCGACTCGGCGTGGAATATCCCGGCGGCCACGGCGGTCCGGGTGGTCTCGTCCACCTCGCTCAGCAACTCGACGGTGACGCTACCGATGGTGGCCGTGCACGTGAACCCATGGGGGTAGGGCCCCACCGGTGATCCGGTGTCGGTACCTACGTCGAAGCTCTCGCCCCCCATGGCAAACACCACGGGCACCGTCTGTTCAAGACGAGCCTGGCCCACGACCTGACCGTCCACCGCCAACGTAGCGGTACCACCGGCGCCGAAGCCTCCGTCCGAATCGAACAACAGCGCTACCTCCCGGCGGCCGGGTGCCAACGGTTCGACTGCGGCGACTGTGGTACGGACATGGCCATAGAGGTTGTAATGCCACGTCGGCCGACCTTCGTCGAGGTAGATCGCCCAACCGTTGAAGCTCCCGCCCTGACAGACGATGACCCCTTCTGGCGTCCCCTCAGGCACCTCGAGGTCACAGGTGATCCGGTAAGAGCGATTCTTGATGTTCAGGACGACCCGCTCGGGCATCCGAACGTGCGCCGTGGTGTAGGTCATCCGGGTGACCCCGACCGGCACCGACGGTGCTCGCATCGCCGGATCCAGGTTCATCGCCGCGTCTCGCAGCGGGTACACCCCGTTTCGCAGACACTCGGCGTCAAACAGGTCACGCATCTCCGCTAGCAACTCGGGTCGCTCGTCGGCCAGATCGTGGCTCTGGGAGAAGTCCTCACGCAGGTCATAGAGTTCCCACGATTCCTGTGGACCGTCGAAGGGAACCGAGCCGAACCGGATCCACGGCAGCCGGCCGTGGAAACACGACGCCATGAAACCTTCGTGGTAGATGCCGCGGTTGCCCATCATCTCGAAGTACTGGGTACGTCGGCCCTCCACCCCGGGATCGGTGAACGACGCCAACATCGACTGGCCCTCGATGGGCATCTGGTCGATCCCGTTCACCGAGGTCGGTGGCTCGATACCCGCCGCGGCGAGGATGGTGGGGGCAAGATCGATGACGTGGTGGAACTGGTCTCGAATTGCTCCGGCGTCGGTGATACGACGGGGCCACGACACGGCCAGCCCATTGCGTGTGCCGCCGAAATGCGATGCCACCTGCTTCATCCACTGGAAAGGCGCGTCCAGTGCCCATGCCCAACCCACGTTGTAGTGGCATTCACTGTGCTCGGTCCCGAAGTCGTCGATGTGTTGGAGCAGGAACTCCGGGTCCTCCTCGAAACCGTTCTGGAGGGCCGGTAGCGACCAGGTGCCGTCGATACGACCCTCAGCCGACGCCCCGTTGTCGCCGGTGACGTAGATAAAGAGTGTGTTCTCCCACTCGCCAATGCCCTCGAGAGCGTCGATTAGGCGGGCCACCTGGGCATCAGTGTGAGCCAGAAAGGCGGCGAACACCTCCATGAGGCGGCGGGCCACCGGCTTATACCGGTCGGGGTACTCGTCCCATGATGGGACCACGTCAGGGCGGGATGTGTTAACCGTGCCCGACGGGATGACACCCATCTCGAGTTGCCGCTCGAAGATGGACTGGCGGAGGTCGTCCCACCCCTCGTCGAAGAACCCACTGAAGCGGTCCAGCCATGCGTCCGGTACCTGGAGGGGGGTGTGGACGGCCCCCGGCGAGAAATAGCAGAGGAACGGCTTGTCGGGCCGGTGGGCCTTGACCCGCTGCATCCACTCGATGGCCTTATCGGCCATGTCCTCGGTGAGGTGGTAGTCATCGCGCCCCTCGTAGGGGGCGATTGGTGTGGTCTGGTCGTACAGGTCGGGTTCGAACTGCGAGGTCTCGGCTCCGGGGAACCCATAGAAGCGGTCGAACCCCAGGCCGGTAGGCCAACGGTCGAACGGCCCGGCCGGGCCGGTCTCCCATGATGGGGTGAGGTGGCCCTTGCCAAACATGCCGGTGGTGTAGCCGTTCTGGCGTAGCACCTCGGCCACGGTGGCCGCTTCGCGAGGAATGATCGAGTCGTAAGCTGGAAAGCCATTGGCCGCCTCGGTGATTCGACCCATGTGGACGGTGTGGTGGTTTCGACCGGTCAGCATCGAGGCCCGGGTGGGAGCGCAGATGGCCGTCGTGTGGAAACGGTTGAAGCGCAGTCCCTCGGCGGCCACCCGTTCCAGCCCGGGCGCCGGGACCGGGCCTCCGAAGGCCCCGAACGACCCGAAGCCAACGTCGTCGAGCAGCACGAGCACGACATTGGGAGCGTCCTCCGGGGCGGAGTCCAGGACGATCGGGTCGGGTACGCAGTCCTCGGTGAGGCGCCCGATGGTTCCCTTGTAGGGCGGGGTGGGACGGGGGACGGCGGTCATTGGTCAGGATCTCCAACTCTGCGGGCAAGAACCGGGCTCGCGGGGGCTGGCCAGTGGCCCCATTCTTGGCCATCTGGCTAACATGCGGTCACATGAGTGACTTCCCCAACGATATGACTGCCGGCGCCGCCTTTGCCGAGTTCAGGGCCGAGGTCCAATCCTTCCTCCACGAATACGACCGACGCCCGGTCGCCCCCGGACTCTCCCGTCTGGACCGGGGCCGAGCCTTCCTGGCGGCGCGCTACGACGCCGGGCTGGGCGCTCTGGACTACCCGGTCGCCGACGGAGGTCGAGGCCTGGACCGTCGCTTCGTCGACGTCTACCGCCAGGAGGCCGAAGGCCGGACCACCGATGACGGTGGTTCTGGATTCAGCATCGGCCTGGACATGTGCCTACCCACCATCCGCGACCACGGAAGCCCTGAACTGCGCCAACGGTTCCTCGGCCCCGGGCTCCGGGGCGACGAGCACTGGTGCCAGCTCTATTCCGAGCCGGGTGCCGGATCGGACCTAGCTGGCCTGACCACCCGTGCGGTCCGCGACGGTGACGAATGGCTGGTCACCGGTCAGAAGGTATGGACCTCGGGTGCCGACCACGCCGACTTCGGCATCCTGCTGGCTCGGACCGACTGGGACGTCCCCAAGCACACCGGCATCTCCATGCTGGTACTTCCAATGCGCCAACCGGGCGTGGTGGTCCGGGCCCTCCACCAGATGACGGACGTGGCCCACTTCAACGAAGTCTTCATGGACGAGGCCCGGGTCCCCGTCGACTGGGTCGTCGGGGGCCCGGGAAACGGCTGGAAGATGGCTGTCGCTCTCCTTGCGTACGAACGTTCCTCGCTCGGCAAGGGAAGCGGGCGCCAGCCCATTCCAACCGACCGGCTCATCGAACTGGCCCAGGCCAACGGGCGATCCCAAGATCCTGTCGTGCGTCAGAACCTGGCCCGTCTGGCCACCGGGACGAAGCTCATCGAATGGCTGAACCTCCGCACGGGAATCCATCCATCGATCACAAAGCTCTGGCGGACCCAGCAGGGACACACGGCGGCCCATGTGGCCGCCGGACTGGCCTGGCCCGGAGGTATCGCCTGGGACGGCTCTCGGATGGGCACCACCCAACCGGGCCGATTCGACGACGCCGATGGCTCGCACTGGGCCTATGGGATCTGCGACTCACCTGCCCTCTCGCTGGCCGGAGGTACCGACGAGATCCAGAAGAACACCCTCGGCGAACGGGTCCTCGGCCTTCCCCGGGAGCCGGCCGGCAACCGTGATACCCCGTTCAGTCAGATACCGAAGAACGTCTGAACGGCTCCCGTTCCCCACGGGCTGCCGTACCCGGGTCTAGACCGAGCGACAACGACCGGAGGATCAACGCCAGTCGTTCCTCCACCTCTTCAGCGAGGAGCGGATCCTCGCCACCCCTGGCGATCCACGGATCCATTGTCGTAGCAAAGAGGCAGCGGGCGAGATGGAACACCGTGGCAATGCCCACGTCGACCCGGACCTCCGTCTCATCCTCGCCAGTCCGCGTCTCGAGGATCTGCTCTACAGCCACATCCAGCGTGGGATGGGTCACGTGGGTGCGGTCGGCTTCACCGGACAACGACGCGTAGGCCACGGCCCGGACGAATTCTGGTGCCCGCAGGAGAGAAAACGGTTCCACCCGACCCGAGGCATCCAACCCCTCCACAGCGGCATAAGACTCCGTGAGACGATCGAACCCCGCACGGAGCAGAGCCTCCTTCCCGCCGAAGTAGTGATGGACCAAGCCGTAGTTGACACCGGCCTCCTCAGCGAGAGCTCGCCCGGAGATCCGCTTAGGCGCCGAATGGCCTAGGAGACGGGCCGCGGCGGCCACCAGCGCCTCTCGGACCTCGTCGGCACCCTTGGGGGAAGAACCGCCGGTGGTCATCGCTCGACCTCCACCCCGATCGACCGGTACAGCGATTCGAGCACGGTGAAAAACCGGTCCCGGATCACCTCACCGTCCGCTTCGAGGTCCAAGCCAAGCCCCGTGGCGTTGTGTTCGACGAACACCGGCCAACCCAACTGGAGCAGGACGATGGCTGCCACGGTGGCCCGGTGGTGGACGGGGTCGCCGCCCTGATCGCCCTCGGTGGCCATCCCGAGCATGGCGTCAAAGACCGGGTGCGAAACGTCCTCGTCGTCGTACCCACCCTCAAGGGCGACGTGGGCAGCAAAGCCGAAGATCTCCCGGTCTGAGACGACCTGGTTCAATGGAATGGGTCGGGTGCCGCCCGCCATTGAATCGGCCAGAAGCCGGGAACCATGCCGACCTCGGGCGGCTCTGAGCAGGTCGCCGGACGACTCGAAGTAGTAGTGGACTAGGCCGTAGTTGACCTCAGCCTCTTCGGCCAGTGCCCGACCGGTGACCGTCGACGGGGGACGCTCCGACATCAACCGGATGGCCGCATCGAGCAGCGCCGTCCGGGAGGACGGTTCCCCGTCGGGATCGACGCCCATCAAGTCCGCGCCGGCCGAAGTTGGCCGGCCGCGGCGAGGAGGGCGGCTCCCCGATCGATGCGATCCGCACTGGTGACCACATCGGCGACCATGCCGGCGGTGTGCTCCTTCATCATCCGGCCCGCCGATCCGGGGAATCCGGCGATCTCGAGTGCCAGCCTTCGGGCTGCGTCGAGGACCTCGTCGTCAGCCACCACGTCGAGGGCGATCCCTAGACGATGCAAGTCCAGACCGCTGAACCGACGGCCGGAAAGGGTGATCTGATGGATCACGGAGAGAGGATGTCGGCCCGACAGCCAGGCCAGGTTCATGGCGGCCGGCATGCCCTGACGAACCTCGCCGACCTGAAGGAACGCCCCCTCGCCAGCCACCAGAAGGTCACAGGCCAGGGCAAGCCCCGCTCCACCGTTGATGGCAAACCGTTCCAGCGCTCCCACGACCGGGACCGGACACTCGGCAATGGCCCGGTGGGCGGCAGCGAACGACGAACTCGCCGTCCCGATCCAGGTCGGCGGCGGATCGGCGTTGTACTCCGTGAGGTCGAGGCCCGAACAGAACCCACCGCCAGCGCCATGTAGGAGGACGGCCCCAACGTCATCCCGGTCGGAGGCCTCGGCAAAGCAGGCGGCCAGAGCATCGGACAACGGTCCGACTATGGCGTTCTTCCTCTCCGGTCGATTCAGGACAATGGTGGCCAACCCGTCCTTGACCTCGAGGAGAACGGGGTTGTCGGGCGTGTGGTCATCGACTTTGTGATGGGTCATGATGTCCTCGATCGGTCAGGCGCTGTCAGTGGTTTCGGCAACAAGCGCGTGCTGAGGTTAGCCATATGGCTAACCTCAGGCAACCGGCCATCCTGATCTCCTCACGACCGAAACCGACATCCTCAATCTGGACTTCAATGCCCACCTAGACCGCATCCGACGCTTCACTGACGAGGAGTTGAGCACCGGTGAAGTGGACATGGTGGAACTCGGCGGGGGGCCGCCGCCGCTGGTTGACCACCAGGCCAAGACGGACCTGTTCGGCATCACCTTGCCCCGGGAGTGGGGTGGCTTGGGTTGAACCATGGAACAGCAGGTCCGCCACCTCATCGTCATGTCATCCCGTTCATGAAGTCAGGTCAGGGCCCCCACGATGGTTGCCAGACCACCAAGACCACAGATCCCCAGGAGCACCGGTCGGAACCACTCGCTGTCCACCCATCGGCGAACCGGAGGTGCCAACACCAGGCCGATGACGGCGGAACCCATGACGAGCGCGATCCGCCCCACCTCGGCGCCGTCGATCGCCCCACCGACCAACAGGCGCACGGTCACCACCGCGCTCAGCACCATGACGAAACCCGCGAGGTTGGGCCTCAGGACCTGGGGAGGGTCATCGTGGTGGAGGATGGCGTAGGGCGGTCCCGGAAGGGCGGCCACCCGAAGCGTGAACGCCGTCAGCACGCCGGCCAGCACCGACATCCATCGTCGGCTCGGGGGTTTCCAACCGGACCCCACTGCCACCACCGACAGCACGACCAGCACCCCCACAGCCAGCGTCAGACCCCGCTCCGAGAGGCCGGCCAGCGCCAGCTCGCCCAAGACCAGTCCGACCGGTGCCCCCAGAAGGCACTTCCGCCATCGCTTTGCATCGAAACCCGAGAACTCCATCGTGACATTTCGGATACCGACGACCGTTCCACCCAGGATGAGGGGAAGGGGAACGAACGCCGGATCCACGGCCATGAGCACCGGGCTGGCGACCAGGGCAATGCCGATGCCCGCCGAGGCCTGGACGAGGGAACCCGCAGCGACGGCGACCACCACGAGGACGATCTCGATCGGGGTCACTGATCGACCCTAACCCGAACCGGCGGATGGTTAGCCAAGCGGCTAACCTCCTAATCTTTCCCTAATCGAACCCTGACCACCACCGGAGCCCCATGCGTGCCGCCGTCCTCCACGAAGCCCCCGGCGACCTCGTCGTCGAAGATCTGACCATCGCCAAGCCGATCGGCCGCGAGGTTCTGATCCGAACGAAGGCGTCAGGCCTCTGCCACAGCGACCTCCACGTGATCGAGGGGCTGCTCCCGCTACCGTCGCTGCCCGCGGCGCTTGGCCACGAGGCCTCGGGCATCGTGGAAGCGGTCGGACCTGACGTGACGGCCTTCGCTCCAGGCGACCACGTGATCACCTGTCTGACTCAGTTCTGCGGCGTGTGCCCCGAGTGTCACGTGGGTCGCGTGTTCATCTGCTCGAACCGTCACGACCTAGCCCGCGGGCCCGAACTGGAACCGACACTGTCGCTTGACGGCACTCCAGTGCTCCCCATGGCCGGGCTCGGGGCGTTCGCCGAGCAGATATTGGTGCACGAGAATGGCGTGGTCGCCGTCGACCCGGCCGTGCCCTTCGACGTGGCCGCCCTCATCGGCTGTGCCGTGATGACCGGTGTGGGCTCAGCCACCAACGGCGCGCAGATCCGTCCGGGCGAAACGGTGGCCGTTATCGGCTGCGGAGGCATTGGTCTGAACATCGTGCAGGGTTGTCGGCTGGCCGGCGCCAGTCGGATTATCGCGGTGGACCTCAACGCCGAGAAGCTCGAAGCGGCCCGCGGGTTCGGAGCAACCGACGTGGTCGATGCCTCGACGGACGACCCGGTCGCTGTGGTACAGGCCCTGACTGGCGGCGGAGTCGATGCAGCCTTTGAGGCCATCGGACTGACGGCGACCGGCGAACAGGCGCTGGCCATGATCCGCCCGGGGCGCACCGCCTACCTGGTCGGAGTCCCGCCAATCACCAGCACCATGACCGTGCCCGGCGCCCTCATGGTGCTCCAGGCCAAGGGCCTTAGGGGCCTGTTTATGGGCAACTCCAACTTCAAGGTGGAGATGCCCAATCTGGCCCGCCACTACATGGAGGGTCGTCTCGAACTGGACCGACTGGTCTCGGCC
>DPMC01000002.1 GCA_003541675.1 Acidimicrobiaceae bacterium
GGCCTCCGTCGACGGAGCCACCGCCGTGGCTGGACGATCAGAGGGACTCGGAGGGCCGGCCGACCGGCAGGTCTTCCGGGCCATCCGGGGATGCGCCGACATGATCTTGGTGGGTGCGGGGACCGTCCGGGCCGAGGGCTACCGGCCACCCCGGTCCCTGGAGGAGACGGTGCCAGCCAGCCGGGCTGCATCGGACCGCTCACGGAGACCCCGTCTGGTGGTCGTGTCGGCCAGCCTGGACCTGGATCCGACGGCGCCACTGTTCGCTGACCGAGACCCGACGGATCCACCACCCATCGTGGCCACCGTCGCCTCGGCACCCGCCGATCGACGGGCCGGGCTGGAACCAGTGGCCGAAGTCATGGCCTGTGGCGAGACCCTGGTCGACCTCACCGGCCTGCTCGCCGTGCTGGACGACATCGGGGCCCGCACTGTCCTGTGTGAAGGCGGACCGGATCTCAACCACCAACTCTTCGCTGCCGGTCTGGTCGACGAACTCTGCATCAGTTTCTCGCCGAAGCTCGTCGGCGGTATCGGCAGGGAGGGCCGCAGCCTGTTGGACGGTCCGCCGCTCGCCGCGGCCACCCGCTTGGTACTGGATCGCGTCCTGACCGAGGACGGTTTCCTCTTCTGCCGTTACCTCGTCTCCTAGCGACTGGCGCTAGCCGACGGGTAAGGTGATTCGCTGGCCCGGCTGGAGAATCGATCCGCCCGCCGCATCGACCAATCGGTCGACTGTGGCCCGTAGGTCCCGACCGTTCGGGTTGATCGACACGGCGATTGACCAAAGGGTGTCACCCGGCTGGACCACGTGGACGATCGGCTCGCCCACCGCGGCGACCGCCGGTGCCCCCGTTGTGCCCGTGACCCGACCAATGAGTTCGCCACCCAACAGGGAGAGCGCCGAGACGAGCAACCCGAGGACCACCGCGGCCAAGAACCGGCGCTGCCGGTAGACCCTCGGGGAGACCGCCGATGCGGTAGGAACCACCCCCTCGGCGGTGGTCTGTCGCCGAACGGCATTCACCACGGCGGGCTCGGCAGCGAAGACGTCGGTGACCAGTCGGTGCACGGTGGCCAGTCGCTCGGCGGGTGCCGGTTCGACCGACGGGACCACCCGCAGGAGGGTCGGAGACTCGACGTCCGGGAACCGGGGGAAGTCGAGCGGAAGTTGGGAGGCGGTGGCGGTATTCATGAGGACCATCCTTTCGATCGAGTGTGACAACCCCCAGGGAGGGGGTACTTGACACGGAACGTCCGTTCGACGAACATGGTTTCGACGTACACGTGTTCGATCATGAGATGCAGTATATCGAACATCTGTTCGATATCAAGAGATGGCGACGGAGTACATAGCCGGTACGACGAGACCGCACGACGAAACCCACCGTGCAGAGAGAAGGAACCCCGACATGAGCGCCACGGGACTTACCCCACGCCAGCAGGAGATCCTCGAGTTCATCGACATCCAGATCAGTGACCGTGGCTATCCGCCGTCCGTCCGCGAGATCGGCGATGCGGTCGGTCTCACCTCCCCGTCGACGGTGCACTCCCACCTGGCGACCCTTCAGGACCGGGGCTTCATCCGACGTGACCCGAGCAAGCCCCGGGCCATCGAGGTTCGCCTCGATCCGGCGAGCGGTGCGGCGGTCGATCGGGGCTCCGTGCGCCACGTACCCCTGCTTGGCGACGTGGCGGCCGGTACCGGTGTCATCGCCGCCGAGAACGTCGAGGAGTCCCTCCCTCTGCCGGCCGAGTTCACCGGCGACGGCGAGCTCTTCATGCTCCGGGTGCGAGGCGACTCGATGATCGGAGCCGGCATTTTGGATGGCGACCACGTGGTGGCCCGGGTCCAGCAGAACGCCGATGCCGGCGACCTGGTGGTTGCCGGGATCGACGGCGAGGAGGCCACCGTCAAGCACTTCCAGCGTGACGGCTCGACCATCGTTCTGGTTCCCTCCAACCCGAGCCACGAGGAGATCCGTCGGTCGGCCGACGAGGTCACCATCTACGGCCGGGTGGTCACCGTTCTCCGACGGATCTGACCCGGCAACGCGCCGCCCAGGTCCGGTTCAGGCTCCGTTCAGGAGCAGGTCTCGGAGCACCTGGTAGCAGGACTCCACCGCCGATCGCTCCACCCGCTCGTCCGCCGTGTGGGCCAACGTCGGCTCACCCGGCCCCAGGTTCACCGCGGGCACACCGTGCTCGGAGAAGAACGCCACGTCGGTCCACCCCAACTTGGCCCTGACCTCCAGACCACCTTCGGTGGCCAGACGCTGCAATAGCGGGTGAGACATTCCCGGGAGGGCGGCTGGCGAGTGGTCGACTAGCGCCACCTGGTCACCGTCGTCCAGGTACGGGGCCAGGACAGAGCGAACATGGGCCTCGGCCTCGTCACCCGTCCGGTCCGGTGCATAACGGTGGTTGATCCGGACCATGGACCGGTCAGGTACAACGTTTCCGGCCACGCCACCTTCCACGTGGACGGCCTGGAGGGCTTCGCGGTAGCGACAACCGTCGATTACCGGCTCCCGGTGCTCATAGGAGCCGAGTGCGGTCAACAACGCACCCAGACGGTGGACGGCGTTGCGACCCATCCACGGGCGAGCTGTGTGGGCGCGGACGCCCGCCAGGGTGACCTCGAAACGCATCGTTCCCTGACAACCCGCCTCGACGGCTCCACCGGTGGGCTCTCCCAGAATGGCCACGTCGCCGACCAGCAGGTCGGGGGCCTCAGCGAACAATTCCCGCAGGCCGTTGTGG
>DPMC01000304.1 GCA_003541675.1 Acidimicrobiaceae bacterium
GCAGTGGAGTGCAACTCGACGTCCAACTCGGACCAGAAGACCTTGCCCATCGACGATGCCGCACCCAGTTCACCACCGCCCGACAGGTGGGCGGCTGTGCGGTACGTCTGCCACCGGTAGGCCTGTGCGCCGGTCCATGCCTGGACTACCTCGTCCAGCAGGCCCTCGTCGGAAGATCCTGTCTCCAACAACTCACGGTAGAGGTCGGCCAGACGGTCCGCTGCGGCCAGGAACCGGCCGGGCGCCCGGAGGTTCAGGCCCCGCTCGCTGGACGTGGTGGCCATGGCGACGTTCCAGCCCTCGCCCTCGCCGCCCAGGAGGTTCGACTCGTGCACCCGGCACCCGTCGAAGAACAGTTCGGCGAATGCCGGCTCGCCGTCGAGACGACCAACCGGACGCCGCTCGAGGCCCTCGGCGTCGGCTGGCACCAACAGGTACGAGAGCCCGCGGTGGCGTTCGGAGTCGGGGTCGGTCCGCACGATGCAGAACATCCAATCGGCCCATGCGCCACGCGAACACCACGTCTTCTGGCCGTCCAGCACGAACCACTCGCCGTCGCGGATGCCCTTGGTGGATATGGACGCCAGGTCGCTTCCCGAGTCGGGTTCGGACCAGCCCTGGGCCCAGATCTCCTCTCCGGAGGCCATCCGGGGAAGGAAGCGGTCCTGTTGTTTCGCCGTCCCGAAGGCGTACAGGGTCGGTCCCAGGAGGCTGATCCCGTTGGTGTTGACCCGGCCCGGTGCACCCGACCGGTAGTACTCCTCTTCGAACAGCAGCCACTCCACGAGGTCGGCGTCCCGGCCGCCGTGCGCCTCGGGCCAGGCCACCACCGACCAGCGAGCCTCGTGCAGCACGCCTTCCCATTCACGGTGGAGCTCGAATCCCTCGGGGGTGTCCAGGGAGGGAAGCGGCTCGGCGGGGAGGTTCTCGGCTAGCCAGCCCCGCACCTCGTCACGGAAGGCCATCTGGCTGGGTGTGAAGTCGAGGTCCATGGCGGTCACTCCCCCACAGCCGGGTCCGCTCCCCGGCCGGTCAACCGATCAAGGGCCGCTGTGGCCTCGGCCACCGTGCGGTCGATCAACTCGGCACACGTCGGGAGTTCGGCAATGGCGCCCACTCCCTGACCGGTCGGGAGGATCCCCACCTCGGAGCGACCCTCGACCATGGTGGCCCGGGTCAGCATCGGGGCGTTGGCGGCCATGGCCACCTGGCTCCACGTCATCTCCGAAGATCGCTTCATGCGCAGCCCCTCGGCCAGTAGCTCGCGTAGAGGGGTGGACGTGAGTCGTCGAAACCGGAGGGCGTTCAGGGCTGCCCGGGGGAAGGCCAGCACGCGGGACCGCTCCAGTCGGGCCACCACCTCGGTGGCCACCACCCGTTGCGGCGCACCGTCGACGGCCCGGGTGACCACCGTGCCGGTGACCGGCGTGGCCAGGTACACGGACTTGACCTCGTCGGGGACGTCGCTGTCGGCAGTGAGCAGGAAACGGGTGCCCATGGCCACCGCGTCTGCACCCCAGGCCAGGGCGGCAGCCAGGCCGCGCCCGTCGGTGAACCCACCGGCGGCCACCAGGGCCACGCCGCTGCCCTCTAGGGCATCGAGCACCTGGGGGACGAGGATCGAGGTGGGCACCAGACCGGTATGTCCACCGCCCTCGGCGCCCTGGGCAATCACCGCGTCCACACCCCATTCGGCGACCTTTTCGGCGTGGCGGGCCGCGCCGATGGTCGGGATGACGACCACCCCGGCCTCCTTGAGGCGTTCCACGATGGCCTGCCCCGGGGCCTGGGCAAAGGAGGCCACCCGCACTCCTTCAGCGATCAGGTAATCGACCCGTCGATCCACGTCGGCGGCGTCGGTCCGAAGGTTCACCCCGAACGGTTCGTCGGTGGCGGCACGGACCTCGGCAATGGCGTCGACCATCTGGTCGTACGTCATGGGGGCTGCGGCGATGATCCCCAGCCCGCCGGCCTCCGCAGTGGCCGCCGTCAGCCGTGAGCCGGCCACCCAGCCCATGCCCGTCTGGACGATCGGATACCGAACACCAACCAGGTCGCAGAACCGGGTGTGGAGGCGCCGGTCAGCCGGCGTGGGATCCGAGTTCGGCCACTCCATGGTCAACCGCCGAACTCGGCCTTGCGGTAGCCCCGGGGGTCGAGCACCTCACGGATGAGGTGGAGTTCCTCGCCGGTCGGCAGTCGACTCTCGGGGACCTCGTCGGGCACGGCCAACTCGAAGCCGGTGGCCTCGACCACCTCATCGACCGTCACGCCGGGATGCACCGATCGCAGCCGCATCCGGCGGGGCTCATCGCCTGATCCACTGGATTCGAAATCCATCACAGCCAGGTTGGACACCACCCGGCGGATCTCGTAGCCGGCCCGGATGGCTGCCGACAGGGGTGCCACCCGGTCATAGCCCGGACCCGACACCACGTCCACGGAGGGCACGAACGACCGGGTCGAGTGGTTGGGAACCCAGTAGGTGGTGGCGTGGTTGACCAGGTTGCCCGGTGCGCCACGCAGGCCCAGGAGCTGAGCCTTGGGCCGTCGCCAGTCGCCGATGGCCGCCAGGTTCTGGTTGCCGTGGGCATCGATCTGGCTGGCGCCCATGACTATGTGGCGGCGACCTGACCAGACCACGTCGAACACGTCGCGGTAGGGCATCCAGGCCTCGACCAGGCGTTCGGCATCGTCGTCACCCACCGGCAACGGGTTGGCGGCCAGCACTGACACGGCGTCGGTCATCACCATGGCCGGTTCGAAGGTGGCTCTGGCCAGGCGCCCACCGATGATCGGCGTGGTGCCGATCGGGTTGCAGAGGATCTCGCCGTCACCACGAAAGGCCTCGGCAATGGCCACCACACAGATCTCGTCGATGGTCGCCGCTTCTGGCTGGTTGGCGTCGGGCTTGAGGTCGGCCATCTCAGGCCCCCTCCCCCTCGGCATCGAGCCGCTCGAGGTACTCGGCGTGGCTGGGCGCCTCCAACCAGCGATCCACGAAGGCCCGCCACGCCTCGGGATCCTTGGCGGTGGCCGCGTACGCCCGCTGGAACGCCTCGTCGCGCCCGTAGTCGGGTGGGCATTCGGTGAAGTGGGCGCCCCGGGGCGACTCGACGACGCCGTCCACGAAGAGCCGGGGGATCTTGAGGGTGTGGAGGGATCCCTCGGCGAGCAGGTCACCGGTTGCGATCACCTTCTCGCACGACAGGTAGGTGGACGTCGCCGCCTTGGCGAACAGGTCATCGAAGTAGAGGTCGGGACCGAGGAACTGGCCGTTGCCGGCTGCATCGGCCCGGTTCATGTGGATCAGGGAGGCATCCAACTGGAAGGCCGGAATGGCCACCAGGTCCTCGTGGACACCGTCGGCGTCCGGATAGGGCGAGGTGACGGTGGCCAGATCGGGGTTCATCAGCATCATGTCGCTGCCCAGTCCGGCCCGTGTCGGATAAAAGGGCACCCGATGGGCGGCCGCCAGGAGGCCGAGGTAGAAGGCTCCCTCGTCCAGTTCCGTGACCTCGATGGTTCCCTGCTGACGGGCCTGGCGGAAGTGTGGTTCCAACGGAATGGAGTCGAGCGACACGAAGCCGTAGACGGCCCGCCGGACCTTGCCGAGTGTCGAGAGGATCCCTACCTCGGGGCCGCCGTAGCAGACGATGGTCAGGTCGGTGAGTTCGCTGCGGGCGATGGCCCGGACCAGCGACATGGGCTTGCGGCGTGAGCCCCAGCCTCCGATACCGATGGTCATACCGCTGGACAGCCGGGCGACGACGTCATCCTCGGTCATCCGCTTGTCCGGGCGCCCGTCGGGGGTGGGAAGCGTCGAGGGTGCATAAGAGCGTTGGCTGGGAGGAGTCACCCGGCCAACGGTAGGCGAGTCGGGACCGCCACGGAAACCCTGACGGTCCGTCAGATTGTGTGATCCGTCACGACAGCCGGCGGTTAGCGTGCGTTCCGTGGCCCCCTCGCCGACCCCTCCGACCCCATCGTCAGACCCGCTGGACTTCACCGGTCGGTCGGTGGTGGTCACCGGTGGGTCACGGGGCCTGGGTCGCGTGATCGCCACCACCTTCCTCGACGCCGGAGCTGACGTCATCACCTGCGCGAGGAGTGCGCCTGACGAGCCCGTCACCTCGACAGACGGATCCCGGGAGGCCGCTTTCGTGGTGGCAGACGTACGCGATCCGGAGCAGGTGGCCGATGT
This sequence comes from Acidimicrobiaceae bacterium, assembly GCA_003541675.1. Taxonomy (GTDB): domain Bacteria; phylum Actinomycetota; class Acidimicrobiia; order Acidimicrobiales; family MedAcidi-G1; genus UBA9410. Next base: position 4,205 of record DPMC01000304.1, read on the forward strand.
AGTGGCCGCGACTGTGGAGCGGTCGGGACGAGTCGATGTGCTGGTCAACAACGCTGGTGGCGCACCACCGGCCGATTCGGCCACCGTGTCACCCCGCTTCAACGAGAAGATCATCGCGCTGAACCTCACGGCGCCCATGACGTTCTGCCAGGCCGTGCACCCCACGATGTCGACCCAGGACGGCGGTGGAGTGATCGTCAACATCTCGTCGGTGAGTGGGACGCGACCCAACCCACTCGGCGTGGCCTACGGGGCGGCCAAGGCTGGTCTTGAGAACATGACCCGGACGCTGGCCCATGAGTGGGGGCCGGCCATCCGGGTGGTGGCCATCACTGTCGGGATGATCGTCACCGACGAAGCCGCCGCCTTCTACGGTGACGACGAGGGGCAGGCCGCAGTGGCCGCCAACCTCCCTGCCGGTCGGCTGGGCCAGCCAGACGATGTGGCCGACATCTGCCTCGCCCTGGCTTCACCATTGGCCCGGTGGGTCACCGGCACCTGCGTGGAGGTTCACGGCGGGGGCGAGGGCCCGGCCTATCTGGGCGCAGCGCGCGCCTGACCGGACCCGTGGCTCCCATCCGCTGTTGGCGTTCGCCCAAGGTTGAGGTCCGCGACGGATCGGTGGCCGGCCTTGGGGTGTTTGCCCTTGAACCGATTGCCGCCGGGGAGGTCGTGGCCGTAAAGGCCGGCCACATCGTCGACCACGCTGAGGTGGTTCGCCTCACTGCCGAGATCGGCGACCAGAGCCTTCAGATCGCCGACGACCTCTACCTGTCGCCCCGTACAGCCACCGAGGTGGACGAGACGTCCATTCGAATTAACCACTCGTGTGACGCCAACGTCGGCTTCCGTGGCCAGGTGGTCTACGTGGCCATGCGCGATATCGCGGCCGACGAGGAACTGTGTCATGACTACGGCACGGCCCGGACCGACGACTACCGCCTGGAGTGTGGCTGCGGGACGGCGGCGTGTCGAGGCACCGTCACCGGCGACGACTGGCGGCTCCCTGCCGTCCAGGCCAGGTACGACGGGTTCTTCATAGAGCACGTGGCCGCCAGAATCCGCCAAAGCCAGAACTGACGACCCATTTCCCTAGCGGCCCGGCTCTTCGCCGATCTCGGCCAGGGCGTCACCGGTCCATACGCGGCCGAAATCGGCGAGTCCGGGCGCGCCACCTGATCAGGTTCCTGAACCACGCCCGCTGAACCTCGGTTTCCGGGACGTCAACCAGGCCACCGGCTGGGACAGAAGTTCGCGGCGGGGACGTCCATCGGGCAGGATGCCGCCATGGCCCCTGAGTTCCGGTACGAGGACGCCCCGCCCTACGGGGAGGTGGAGCAGCTCTCGCCGCTCGTGCGTCGGGTGGTGGCCCGTAACCCGTCGAAGTTCACCTACCACGGATCGGGCACGTTCATCATTGGGCCCGCACCGGACTCCAACCCGAACGGGAACGTCGCCATCATCGATCCGGGGCCAGCCGACGACGACCATGTGGCGGCCCTCCTGAAGGCCGTCGAGGGCCAGCGGGTCACCCACCTGCTCATTACCCACACCCACCCGGACCACTCCCCAGCCACCGCCGCCGTGCAGACGGCCACCGGGGCCACCTCGTACGGTTTCGGCCCCCACCCGGTGGAAGCCATCCGCGCTTACGACGAACGGGTCCGAAAGGCCATCGAGGCCGGCGAGGAACCCGAGTCCGAGGATGGAGAGGGCGCAGGCGACCGGGACTTCGTGCCCGACGTGGTCACCTCCGACGGCGACGTCATCGCCGGCGAAGGGTTCACTTTCGAGGCGCTTCACACCCCGGGCCACATCTCGAACCACCTGTGCTTCGCCCTCCGGGAGGAAGCGACCCTGTTCACTGGCGATCACGTCATGGGTTGGTCGACCACCGTGGTCCCGGCACCCGACGGCGATCTGAACGACTACCTAGCCAACCTCCGTCGGCTGCTGGACCGCCCCGAGACCCTCTACCGACCCACCCACGGACCGGCCATCACTGACCCGAGCCGTTACGTTGCGGCGCTGATCGACCATCGGGAGATGCGTGAGGGCCAGATTGTCGATGCCCTCGTCGCCGGCCCCCGGGGGATCGAGTCGATCGTCGCCGAGCTCTACGCGGATGTGGATGAAAAGCTCCACAAGGCGGCAGCGGCCGTGGTGTACGCCCACCTCCTCGCCCTATCCCGGGCAGGTCGGGCAGTTGCTGAGACTGATCCGGAAGACGACGGTGGTGCCAGCTCGGACTGGAAGGCTGACTGGCGCCTGGTCTGAATCAGGCGCGCTGGCTGGAGACCGACACGACCTCGCCGGTCATGTAAGACGAGTAGTCGCTGGCCAGGAAGACGACCACGTTGGCTACCTCCCACGGCTCGGCGCCCCGCCCATAGGCCTCGCTGGCGGCCAGCTCGGCGAGCAGTTCCTCGCTGCTCGTCCGGGCCAGGAACGGGTGGGTGGCAAAGCTGGGGGCCACGCAGTTGATCCGGATGCCTGACTCGACGCCCTCGATGGCCGCGCACCGGGTGAGGGCCATCACCCCAGCCTTGGCGGCCGCGTAGTGGCTCTGGCCCGCCTGGGCCCGCCAGCCCAGCACCGAGGCGTTGTTCACGATCACACCGTGGCCCTGTTCACCCATGATCCGCATGGCCGCCCGGGTGCAGCGCATCGCTCCGGTGAGGGTGATGTCCAGGACCCGTTCCCACTCGTCATCCTGCATCTCGACCAGCGGGGTGTCACCGCCGAGACCGGCGTTGTTGACCATGACGTCAATACGGCCGTGTGCGGCCACGGCGGCGTCCAACAGTTCCTGCACCTGGTTCTCGTCACTGACGTCACACAGGCTGGTGACCGGACGGTCACCGGACAGTTCGGCCAACGCATCGGCCGCCTCGTCCAGGCGCCGCTCGTGGACATCGGAGATGACGACGGTCGCCCCCTCCTCCACGGCCTTCTTCGCCACGGCGAATCCGATCCCGGCTCCGGCCGCCGCGGTGACCACGACGATCCGATCGGCCAACAGGTCATGGCCGGGTACGTACTCAGGAGCATCCATGGCAGGAGGCTAGATCCGGCGACTGGCGCGATCAGGCCTGGGAGGCCGGAGCATCCTGTCCAGGGGCCTGTTTCTCGGCCCGTTCCTTGGCCTGAGCCATCTCCTTCATGCGCCGCTCCAGATCGGCGAACATCGGCATCTCCTCGTCGCCAATGGTGGCGGGGAGCTTCTCGGCGATCTCGTCGACGCTGAAAGATGCACCATCATCAGCCCACATGTGGCGGATCTCGGCGGGCTGATTCCACACGGCGATGCGCTTACCGGTACAGGTGTAGATCTGGGCCGTCACGTCACGAGCTGCGTCCGACATGAGCCAGACAGCCAGCGGGGCAATGGCTTCGGGGCTGCCAGCCTCGATCTCGAACGGCACGTTTTCCGACATGCGGGTCATGGCCGCTGGGGCGATGCAGTTCGCGTTCACGCCGTACTTCCGGAGGGCGAAGGCCGCACTCCGAGTCAGCGAGACGATGCCGCCCTTAGCCGCCGAGTAGTTGGCCTGGGCCGTCGATGCCACGAAGGCTCCCGACGTGAAGCCGACGAGGCTGCCTCCGGTCTCCTGCTTTCGCATGACCGCCGCGGCCGCCTTGTAGAGCGTGAAGTGGCCCTTGAGATGGACACCGACCACGTGGTCGAACTCATCCTCGCTCATGTTGAACAGCATCCGCTCGCGCACGATGCCGGCCACGCAGACCACCCCGTCGATGCTGCCCCAGGCCTCCAACGCCGTATCGACGATCCGCTGGCCGACCTCCATCTGGGAAACGTCGCCCGCCACAGCGATGGCCGTGCCACCCGCCGAGACGATCTCTGCCACGACGGCATCAGCGACGTCGCTGGACGGGTCGCTCCCCTCAATAGAGACGCCGTAGTCGGCTACCACCACGTTTGCACCCTCGGCGGCACAGGCCAGGGCGATGGCCCGACCGATCCCGTTGCCGGCACCGGTGACGGCGATGTTCTTTCCTGCGAGGTGGGCGACGCCGTCCAGTGACATGGGTACTCCGAGGGCTCATGGACCATCTCATTCCTGACGGTCCGTCAGATTCGGTCGCCACCCTACCGAGGGTCGGCGGCGGTGTGTTCAGCGGGCCAACCTCAGCGGGCACGTCTCAGCGGGCGGGCACCAGTCCACCATCGACGGTCATGCACTGCCCGGTCATGAAGCTCGATGCGTCGGACGCCATGTAGAGCACGGCGCCCACCATCTCGTCGGCACCTGCCAGACGGCCCAGTCGGGTCGAGCGGGCCATGGACGCCGCCCCCGCCTCGCCGGTGTTGCGGACCATTGTCGTGTCGGTCGGCCCGGGGGCCAGCGCGTTGACCCTGATTCCCGACTGGGCATACTCGGCGGCCATCGACCGCGTGAAGTGCAGCAGTGCCGCCTTGGCTGCCCCGTACAACGACCCCCCCGGAGTGTGCAAGAAGGCGGCCGCAGAGATCACGTTGACCACAGCGGCATGGTCCGATTCCAGCAGGTGGGGTAGGCAGGCCTGGAACAGGAACAGCGGCCCCCGGACGTTGACGTCGAACGACTTGGCGTAGGCGTCCGCAGTGATCGATCCGATGGGCTGGGCCAACGGGTTGGCTGCGTTGTTGACCAGCACGTCGATCCCTCCGAAGGCGTCCACCGTGCTAGCGACCAGTTGCTCCAGGTCATGAAGGTCCCCTACATGGGCGGGTACGGCGATCGCCTCACCCCCGGCGGCACGGATGGAGGCCACCGCCTCGCCACAAGCCTCAGCCTTCCGGCTAGACACCACCACCCGGGCACCCTGGGCCGCGAAGGCATGGGCCACGGCGAGCCCGATGCCCCGACTTCCCCCCGTCACCACGGCCACTCGACCCGTCAGGTCGTGCAGCGCTGCCACCCCATCCCGATCCAACATCCTGTCGACCTCTCTCCTACGGTTCCCGGCGCACAGAGAACCGGCGACTAACAGCCTGCCCTATCCACCGCTCCCGGAGCCCCATCGATGCACGAACGGTATGTGATCGTCCCTCGGGACCATCCCGACCTGCCCACCGAACACGGCGACTTCAACGTTCAGGGCCCGTCGGTGGTCCGCACCCCGCCCTGGCTCCTCGACGTATCGGTTGACGACGATCCCGATGCGGCCGGACGATGGCTGTTCTACGCAGCTGCCGGAGAGTTCTCGCTCGGCGTGACCCGACTGGACGACGCGACGTAGGTTCCCTGAGATGCTGAGCGACCGCAGGATCCTCGTGACAGGGCTGACGGGTCAGATCGGTCATCCCGTCGCCCGCTTCCTGGCGGAGGACAACGACGTGTGGGGCGTGGCCCGCTTCTCGGCCGATGGCAGCCAGGAACGTGCCGAATCCATCGGGGTGCGGACCCACGTAGCCGACCTGGCGTCTGGGGACCTCAGCGGACTGCCCGACGACTTCACCCATCTGGTCCACTTCGCTGCCTGGCAGGGAAAGGCCGACGACCACGATCGGGCCATCCGGGCTAACGCCGAGGCCACCGGTCTGCTCATGGCCCACTGTCAGCACGCCGAAGCCGCTCTCATCGCCTCGACCAACTCGGTGTACAGGGCCAACGAGGATCCGCTGCACCGCTACACCGAGACCGACCCGTTGGGTGACCCGACCGCTCCCCACAGCCCGACCTACGGCGTCTCCAAGGTCTCTCAGGAAGCTGTGGCCCGGACCATGGCCCGCGTCCTCGACCTTCCCACCACCATTGCCCGGATCAACGCCAGCTATGGACCGAACGGTGGCCTGCCCGCGTACCACGGGGACTGGGTGGCCGCCGGCCAGCCCGTGTGGCTACGCAAGCCCGGACCGAACGCCTACAGCCCCATCCACGAGGAGGACATGGCTCACCAGGTAGCCGCCCTCCTCGATGCCGCATCGACCCCGGCCACGATTGTGAACTGGTGCGGCGACGACATGGTGACCGCCGAGGACTGGACCGCGGCGTTCGGTGCCCACCTCGGTGTCGATCCTGAAATCGCCTATTACGACCTCCCGGGCGGACAACCAGGGAGCGCTGCGGACCCCACCAAGCGCCATTCCCTCACCGGACCGTGCTCCATCGACTGGCGCGACGGCATGATCGCCACCCTCGAAGCCCGCGCCGGCTCCACCGGCGTCTGACTGCCCGCCCTGGGCACGGGCGCCGGGCTGCTACGCCGGGGTGAACGCGCAGGGTAGGTGCTTGATCCCGTTGACGAAGTTGGATCGCAGACGGTCGGGCCCGGTGGTGGCGTGGATGTCGGGTAGACGGGTCAGCAGTTCCCGGAACATCACCCCGACCTCACGACGGGCCAGATGGGCGCCCAGACAGAAATGGGGGCCCGGGCCACCGAAGCCCACGTGCGGATTGGGATCCCGGGTCACGTCAAAACGGTCTGGGTCGACGAACACCGTCTCGTCCCGGTTGGCCGAGGCATACCAGAGCACCAGCTTCTCGCCGGCCTTGAATTCCTGGTCTCCGAGCCGCACCCCGTCGGCGGTCGCCGTGCGGCGGAAGTGGATCACCGGGCTGGACATCCGGACGATCTCGTCCACCGCGGTGGACATCACCCCGTCGATGTCAGCCAACCACCGGTCCCGCTGATCCGGGTTGGTGGTGAGGTAGTGGAGACCCCACGAGATGGCGTTGCGGGTCGTCTCGTTGCCGGCCACGCACAACAGGACGAAGAAGGAGGACAGTTCCTCGGTGGTGAGTCGCTCGCCATCCACCTCGGCGTTCACCAGCAGTGAGGTGAGATCCTCGCCGTCGCCGCCCCGCCGGTCCGCGGCCGTCTCCTGCATGATGGCCGACAGCCCCGCTCCGGCTGCCAGGAAGGCCTCCAACGGGTTAGAGCCCTCAGGGATGTACTCGGGGTCGCCCTGGCTGAGCACGATGTTGGAAAGGTCGAACACCTCGTCATGGCGATCGGCGGCGATTCCCATCATGTCGCAGATCACCACCAGCGGAAGCCGGGCCGCTACCTCGGTCACGAAGTCACACGAGCCGAGTCCGGCCACTCGATCCACGATCCCGCTGGCCGTGGACACCACCCCGTCCTCCAGGGACCGCATCATCCGTGGGGTGAACCCAGCGGAGACGATCTTTCGGAATCGAGCGTGACGGGGGTCGTCCATGCTGATCATCGATCCAAAGAACTCCCGGAACTCCGGCGGGAGGTCGGGGATGTTGGTTCCCTCGCCCGAGCAGAACGCGTCGGGACGGCGGCTGGCATCCACCACGTCGGCATGGCGGGTGACCGCCCAGTAACCCGGGCCGGCGGCCAGGTACTCGTTGCCCTCCTCGGCGAAGAACCGGATCGGGTCGTGGCGACGCAACGCCGAGAAGCCGTCCAGCCGATCCTCCATCGGACCGGACCAGAGCGGGTCGATCCGCGACAGGTCGAGGTCTTCGAGCGGGCGCCCGGTGGCAGAAGCGTTCATCATGGGCGAGACCATAGGCACAGGATTGGGTCCGGGCCCGATCCGGTATCCATCCGATCTCAGTTCTAGATTTCCCCCATGGACCTTCAGGCTCTCGCCGACCGAATCGCTATCGGGGACCTCCTCACCCGGTACGCCACCGCGGTCGACCGTCGCGACTGGGACGGCTACCGCAGCGTCTTCACCGCCGACGCCATGATCGACTACACCTCGGCCGGTGGGATCGCCGGGAACCTCGAGGAGGTCGTCGAGTTCCTGTCGACCTCGCTGGAGATGTTCGAGATGACCCAGCATCTGGTTTCCAACGTCGACGTGGTTGTCGACGGCAACTCGGCCACGGTGACCGCCATGTTCAACAATCCGATGCGCCTGCCGGGCGGCGAAACCTGGTTCACCGGCGGTTGGTACCACCATGACCTCGTCCGGACCGCCGAGGGGTGGCGAAGCCGCGACCTCCGCGAGGAGAGCGCCTGGTTCGACCGGACTCCCTTCTGATCTGACGCTTCCTCTAGATACGTGCTGGGCGGCTGAGGAACAGGCACAGCCTTGACTGGGAATCCAGGCCGGTCAGGGGGCGTCCGTCGGGTTCCGTCCTGTCTGAAGGTCCTCGAACCGTCGAGCTGCTGCGGGCACCGTGACGTCGTGGGTGAACACCCAGAACCGGCCGTCGCGAACCGCGTCGACCACCCGTTCAGCGACCAGTCCGGTGCTGATCCCTCGGTCACCCAGCAACTCGGCCAGCGAACCCTGGGTGGCCTCACTGGTCTCATGAACGTCGACCCAATCGGGCCGCACACGGGCCACGTCGAAGATGGCCGTCGATACCAGTTCGGGACACAGGCACGACACGCCAACCGGTGAGAGTTCCAGCTCCCGGTAGAGCGCCTCGGACAGGCCCACCACGGCGTGCTTGCTAGACGCGTACATGCCGAGGAAGGCAGTGGTCATCAGACCGGCCTGGGAAGCCACGTTCACAATGTGCCCGACCCCGGCATCGACCATCCGTGGAGCGAAGGCAAGAACGCCATGGGCCACGCCCAACACATTGACCTCGAAGGTCCATCGCCACTCCGACGCCGTGGTGTCCAACATCGCACCTGCCGGGCCGACCCCTGCGTTGTTGCATAACACGTGGACGCCACCGTGACGGCTCCACGCTGTGTCCGCCAGAGCAGTGACAGCATCCGCGTCGGCCACGTCGCACACCATGCCGCTGACCCGGTCGGTCGACCCGACGGCAGCCGCCAACCGGTCGACCTGAACGGCCAGTGCAGATTCGTCCACGTCGGAGAGCACTACCGACATGCCCTGGTCCAGAAACGCCTCGACCATGGCCAGACCGATGCCCGACGCTGCTCCGGTCACCACGGCCACCCGGCCGTCAAGGTCCTTGATCATCGGTTGCTCCCTCCGAACGGCATCACGACAGCCGCCATTGTCGGGCACCGTAGGTGTCGCCAGCCGTCCGGGCTGTCTCCGGCTGCTCCCCTAAGCAGCGCCCCGACTACCGTCACCCCATGCCCGGCCCCCTCGACGGCATTCGAATCGTCGATCTCTCCGTCGCCCTAACCGGCCCCCTGGCCGCAGGGATGCTCGTCGACCAAGGCGCCGATTGCATCAAGGTCGAACAGGCTCCGGACGGCGACGTCGTGCGATGGCTCGGATCGACGGTTGGTGGCATCTCGGCCATGTTCCAGGTAGCCAACCGGGGAAAGCGGTCGCTGGTGCTCGACCTGCGGCAGGCCGAGGGTCAGGCCATCTTGGGCGACCTCATTTCCGAGGCCGACGTGCTCGTCCAGAACTTCCGGCCCGGTGTTGCCGAGCGGCTCGGGATCACCTACGACGAGGTGGCGGCCATCAGACCCGACATCGTCTACGCAGACTTGACCGGCTTCGGCCCCGACGGCCCGTACAGCCATCGAAGGGTCTACGACACGGTGATCCAGGCCCATTCGGGTCTAGCCGCCAACCAGACCGGCCTGAACGATGACCATCCCCGGTTCCTCAAACAGCTGGTGTGCGACAAGATCACCGCCTACACCGCCTGTCAGGCAATTACCGCCGCCCTGTTCGCCCGCGAGCGCGGAGCAGGGGGCCAGCACATCGAACTATCGATGCTGGATGCCTCCGTTGCCTTCCTCTTCGTGGATGGCGCCGACCACGAGGTCATCTTGGAGGGCGACCACTCGGGGCCCCAGTCGGTGGCAGCCAACAACACTCCGTTTGCCTTCGATGGCGGATTCGCGGCGATTGCCGTCCCTGCCGACGACGAGTTCCACGGGCTGGCCAGGGCCATGCGGGTCGACAGCTCGGACCCCGATCTGGCCACCATCCGCGACCGGGCAGCCAACCGCCACAAGTCGACGGCCATCCACCGGGAGGTCCGCGTAAACGCCACCCGCATGACCGTCGCCGAAGCCGAAACCCGCCTGGACGACAACCAGGTGCCATTCGGCTTGGTGCGAGCTGTCGAAGAGGTGATCGACGATCCCCAGGTGGTGGCCAACGGCCTGTTCACCGAGTTCGACCATCCGGCGGCTGGTCGGGTCCGCCACCATCGGGTACCGGCCCAGTTCCACGGGACCCCAGCGGTACTCCGGGAACCCGCAGCACCCACCCTCGGGCAGCATTCCGACGAGGTGGTGACCGAGACCGGACGGGGTGAACGGATCGACGAACTCCGGATGGCCGGGGTGATCCGATGACCGGCACCGACGCCGGCCATCACCGCGACCACCGGCGTTACGACGCCTATGCGCGACACCACGCTGAGCACGGCGATTCCTTGCTGATCCCGGCAGCCACCGTGGTTGTGCTGAGCGACGGAGAGGCGGGCATCGAGACCCTCATGCTCCGCAAGAACTCCCAGATCGCCTTCGGTGGCATGTGGGTCTTTCCCGGCGGGAAGATCGATGCTTCTGACCAAGTCGTCGGCGATGACGGGGCGACCGACGAACTGGCCACTGCGGCAGCCGCTGCGGCCCGCGAAGCAGCTGAGGAGGCATCGGTCGCCGTGGATCCGGCGGCACTCGTCTGGTTCGCCCACTGGGTTCCGCCTCCCGTCATGCCGAAACGGTTCGCCACCTTCTTCTTCGCGACGCACCATGAGGGGCCGGCCTCGGCAGTCGCCATCGACGACGGCGAGATCACCGAACACGAGTGGATGCGTCCCGTCGACGCCCTGGACCGACGCGACCGCGGCGACATCGAACTGGCCCCACCCACGTGGATGACCCTGCACCGCCTGAAGTCGTTTGCCACGGTGGCCGAGGCCCTCGAGGTACTCGACGCGGAGGATCCACCGTTCTACGAGACGCACATGGCCCGGACCGACGACGGGCCGGTTGCCATGTGGACCGGCGACGCCGGGTACGAGGTCAACGACCCTTCCATCGAGGGACCCCGCCACCGCCTCACCCTCGTCGAAACCGGCTATGTGTTCACCGACACCCGAAACTGATCGCCGGGCATCAGCCCCGCCGCCCAAGCCCTCCTCTCCCAAGTCTCCCGATCCCGGGGCAGCCGATCCCGGGGCGTCCGCGTACCATCGGCGCCCGTGGATGCTGAGACGGCCGTGACGGACCTGACCAACGGACTCACCGCCGGGGAGGTGGCCGACCGAGTGGCCGATGGCCGGGTCAACAACGTGCCTGACGCGCCGGTTCGCACCACCGGCGAAATCCTCCGAGCCAACGTCCTCACTCCGGTCAACGCCATCATGGGGGCGCTCCTCGTGCTGATCCTGGTGGCCGGCTTCCCGGGTGACGCCCTGTTCGCCGGCGTCATCGTCTCCAACAGCGTGATCGGGACCCTTCAGGAACTCAAGGCGCGTCGGACCCTCAATGAACTGACCGTGTTGTCGGCACCGAGGGCTCGGGTGATCCGTGACGGCGACACCCTTGATCTCGCGGTTTCCGGAGTGGTGGCCGACGACCTTCTATTGCTATCTCCGGGCGATCAGGTGGTGGTCGACGGCACTGTGGTCGATGCTGCCGGGCTGGAGGTCGACGAGTCGCTCTTGACCGGAGAGGCCGATCCGGTGGATAAGGCGGCCGGCGACGAGGTGCTCTCCGGGAGTTTCGTCTCGGCCGGCTCGGGCCTCTACCGGGCCACCCACATCGGAAGCGGTTCGTACGCCGCCACCCTGGCCGAGGAGGCCCGGCGCTTCACCTTGGTGGGCAGCGAGCTGCGATCCGGGGTGGACCTAGTCCTTCGTTGGCTGACCATGGTCATTCCCCCGGCCGCCGGACTGCTGCTTCTGCGCCTGCTGGTCACCGAGGACCTCTGGCAGGAAGCCCTCCGAGGCACGGTGGCCGCAGCGGTGGCCATGGTCCCCGATGGCTTGGTACTCCTCACCAGCCTCTCGTTCATCGTCGGGGTGATCACCCTCGCCCGGCGCCGGGCACTAGCTCGGGAGTTGGCCTCGGTCGAACTCTTGGCCCGGGTCGACACCCTGTGCCTCGACAAGACGGGCACCATCACCACCGGCGAGATCTCCTTGGCCGACCTGGAGGTCATCGGCGCGACTACGGCTGCCGACGCTGCGGCAGCCGTCGGCGCCATGGCGGGCGCCGACCCGTCACCCAATCCCACTCTGGTCGCACTGGCCACCGCCCTGCCCAACCCCGGCTGGACGGTGGTCGACGCCGTGCCGTTCTCCTCAGCCCGGAAGTGGGCTGCCGCGACCTTCGCTCCCCACGGGCTCGATGATGCCTCTCGGGTCGTCCACCACCTGGGCGCCCCCGACGTGCTCCTACCGGTCGGCGAGTGGTCCGTGGCTCGTGACCGAGTGACCGAACTGGCCGATGACGGACACCGGGTCCTCGTCGTGACCCGATCGAGTTACGACCCCGACGCCCCCACCGACGAACTCCCGTCAGCCCGACTGCCCCTGTGTCTGGTGTTGCTTACCGACACAGTCAAGGCCGAGGCGCCGGAGATTCTCGCCTGGTTCGTCGAACAGGGACTGGACCTGAAGGTGATCTCGGGCGACCATCCGGCCACCGTGGCCGCCGTGGCCCGACGTGCCGGCATTCCCGGTGCCGAGGAAGGTGTCGATGCCCGCACCCTGCCCGACGACCCCGAAATGCTGGCCGAGGCCCTGACCGGCGACCTGGTTGACCGCTCGGTGTTTGGACGGGTCACGCCCCACCAGAAGCAGGCCATGGTCCGCGCCCTACAGGCCCGTGGCCGGACGGTGGCCATGACGGGCGATGGTGTCAACGACGTCCTGGCCCTCAAGGATGCCGACATGGGAATCGCCATGGGCTCCGGAAGTTCGGCGTCCCGGGCTGTCGCCCAGCTGGTCCTCCTCGACGATCGGTTCTCGACGCTGCCCCGGGTGGTGGCCGAGGGCCGCCGGGTCATTAACAACATCGAGCGGGTGGCCAACCTCTTCCTCACCAAGGCCACCTACGCCGTGCTGCTGACCGTCCTCGTCGGGCTGTTCGGCGTGCCGTTCCCGTTCCTACCCAAGCAGCTCACCCTCATCGGCTCCATATCGATCGGCCTTCCCGGTTTCTTCCTGGCGCTGGCGCCCGACGACTCCCTGGTGCGGCCCGGCTTCCTCCCCCGGGTCCTGCGATGGTCCCTCCCCGCCGGGGTGGCCGCGTCGGCTGCCACGTTTGTCTGTTACGAGGTGGTTCGCCGGTCGGATGCCTCGTTGGCCGAGGCCCGTACGGCAGCCACCCTCACCCTTCTCGGGGTGGGGCTAGCCATCCTCCTGGGGATCAGTCGACCGCTTCGCCCCTGGAAGCTGGCCCTGGCTGCCGCCATGGGTGGGCTCTACGCGGTGACTATGGCGTGGCCGTTCGCACGCGACTACTTCGAGTTGGTCGTCCCACCCGACTCGGCTTGGTTGACGGCGGCGATCTGTGTGGCCGCCGGTGGCCTGTTGGTAGCCGCCGCACCGCGGATCACCGCTCTTCTCCTACGGGGGCGAGTCCGGGGCCGCTAGCGTCGCCGGAGAGACCGGGGTCAACGGCGATCCTCGTCAGACCCGGAGGGTCTCCCCATGTCCGATTCCCAAACCAGCCTGTTCGCCACCGCGCTGGACCAGTTCAACCGTGGCGCCGACCTGGTCGACCTCTCCGACGATCTGCGGTCGATCCTCTCCCAGCCCAAGAACGAGATCATCGTCAACTTCCCGGTGCGTCTCAACGACGGGACCTACCGGGTTTTCCGGGGCTACCGCATCCAGCATTCCAATCTGCTGGGTCCGTACAAGGGCGGAGTCCGATTCCACCCCATGGTCGACCTCGACGAGGTCAAGGCCCTGGCTTCGTGGATGACGTGGAAGTCGGCTCTGTGTGACATCCCGTTCGGCGGAGCAAAGGGCGGCATCTCGTTCGACCCCGACGGACTCGAACCCGACGAGTTGGAGCGGGTCGTCCGACGCTTCACCCACGCCCTGGGCGGCAACATCGGTCCCGACCACGACATTCCGGCGCCCGACCTGGGGTCCAACGCCCAGTCGATGGTCTGGATGATGGACACCTACGCCAATTCCACGGGCGTCACCGAGCGTCAGAACGTCAAGCGCATCGTGACCGGCAAGACGCTGGAGACCGGTGGAAGCCCGGGACGCGAGAAGGCCACCGGCCAGGGCGTGGTGTTCTGCCTCCAGCACTGGGCCGACGAGGTCGGCTTCGACCTGGCAGGCGCCACCGTCAGCATCCAGGGCTTCGGCAACGTGGGCAGTGCCACGGCACGCATCCTCCAGGTGCACGGCGCCAGGGTGGTGGCCGTGTCCGACCATGCCGGCACGGTGGCCGACGAGGACGGCATTGACGCCTTCGAGTTGACCGACTGGGTCCGCGAGCGCGGCACGGTCGCCGGCTTTCCGGGAGGCATGTGGATTGAACCCGATGACTTCTGGGCGGTACCGGCCGACATCGTGATCCCCGCCGCCCTCGAAAACCAGATAACCGCAGACAACGCGGGCCGGATCCAGGCCAAGGTCATCGTCGAGGCGGCCAACGGGCCAACGACGCTGGATGCCGAGAAGATCCTTGCCCAACGAGACATCGACGTCCTGCCCGACATCCTCGTTAACGCCGGTGGTGTCGTGGTCTCATACTTCGAGTGGCTGCAGAACCGGTCGGCCCAACGCTGGGACCTGGACGACGTGGACTTCAAGTTGCGTGAGACCCTGTGGAAGGCGTGTGACGCCGTGGTCGACCTGCGGGCCGAACTCGAGGTGAGTTCGCGTCGGGACGCCGCCTACGCGGTGGCGCTGCGACGCCTTCAGGTCGTCTACGGGCAGCGGGGCATCTTCCCCTGATCCGGACCCTGCTTATCGGATCAGGCCCGTTCGTCGACGCCCTCGTCGAGGGACTCGACGCCCGCGGCCACGCCACCGCCACGGTCGAGCCGGACCGGGATCGGTCGGTCTCTGCTGGGGAGCCCCCGGAACTCGACGCCGTCGAACCGGGCCTTCGGGCAGCCGTCGGCCTGCTGGGCGTTCCCGAACTGGTGGTCCATGTCCCGGCGGTCACCGACGGCCCGGTGGCCATCAACGACCAGAAGCCGGATGCTTGGGCCGCGGCGTGTGAGGCCCCGATGGTGGAGGCCATTGGCGTGGCCCGGGCCGTCGGCAGCCTTGTCGATCTGGGCGACCCTGGGCCTCAAAGCGGGCCTCTCCGACTGGTGTGGATACTCCCCACGACGGCGCTGGGTGGAAGCGCCGGATTCGTAGGCGTCAGCGCTGCCGGCGAGGGCATCCGGGCACTGGCCAAGGGGGCGGCCAGGCAGTGGGGATCGTCGTGCACCACTGCCGTGCTGGCCGTCTCACCAACGCTTCTGTTCGACGGGTCGGGACCGCCCGACGAGGGATCATTGTCCCCTCCGGCACTCGGAGGACCGGGTGACGTGGCCACCGACGTGGCCTCTCTGGTCGACCTGCTGGCCGACCCCAGGAGCCAATTCGCCACCGGTGGGACACTGGTAGCCGACGGCGGTTCTTGGATGGCCCCGTGAACGCGTCGACCGGACCATCGGGCGCCGGGCTGCTGGACGGACGGGTGGCTCTGGTCACCGGCGGCGGCGCCGGTATAGGACTGGGCCTGGCCACCGCCATGGCCCGCCACGGCGCATCGGTGGTCCTGGCCAGTCGACGATCCGAGACGGGCGAAGCCGCCGCTGTCGGGCTTCGGGCTGAGGGCCTGCAAGCTTCCTGGGTCCGGTGTGACGTGACGGTGCCCGCCGAGATCTCCGCTGCGGTGCTCTCCACAGCGGAGAACCTGGGTCGGCTGGACTGCCTCATCCACAACGCGCTGGATGGCGCGGCCGGCGGTCCGTTGGAGGAAGCCACCGACGAGGGTTGGGCCACACTGGCTGCCACGTCGGTCCGGGCGTCCTACGACTGTGCCCGCATTGCCCATCCCCACCTGAAGGCGACCGGCGGGTCGCTCGTCCTACTGACCTCGGCAGCCGGCATGGAGGGGAGCGAAGCCCGCCCGCTCTACGCCATGGCCAAGGCCGCCCAACGGGGATTCGCCAAGGGACTGGCTGCTGAATGGGGCCCGGACGGGATCCGGGTCAACTGCATCGCGCCGGTGGCCATGACCCCTGCGCTGGCCGGCGCCATCCGCCACGACCCGTCACTGGGCGAACGGTTGGTGGACCGGACGCCGCTGGGCCGAATCGGCGACCCAGTCGATGACGTGGGTCCGGTGGCAGTGTTCCTGGCCGGGGATCTGTCCCGCCACGTGACCGGCCAGACGGTGGTCGTTGACGGCGGAGGGTTCCGGGGCCTGTAGTCGCGGGCTCGTGGCCCGGGAAACCGGTCCTTCGGGAAACGAGTCAGCCGACCTCGGCCAGTGCCGCGGCGGCTCGACGGGCGGCCACCTGCCGGCGACCGATGATCGGTGTGGTAGGAGCAAAGCCGGCCGTGGCCCGTTCGGCCTCCGACTCGCCACCCCAGAATCCGAGCTCGCGATTCTCGCGGGCATGCTGCTTGCAGGATTCCATGACCGGGCAGGCAGCGCAGAGTTGCGCTGCTCGGGCCTCGCGCCGGACCCGGGCCTCGGGACGTTCGGCGAAGGGGGCGAAGAACAGATCACTCTTGTCCCGGCAGAGGACGTCGTCCACCCACCGCATCTCCTGTGAGTCGACGTACAGGTTCGCCGCTGCATCTGACATGGTGTGCTCCCTTCGGAACCCATCTGAGGCCCGGGTTCCGGAGATGGGGCTGGTTACCCCTCCCGCTCACCCGTTCGCCTCTCCGGCGTCCCGCGATCCGACTGCTCGTTGTATGACGCGCCCTTCACCAGGCCGCTTTGCGATGGTAGGAACAGGCGGCGCCGCGCTCCAGTGTTTCGCGATGATTGTTAGAGAACCTACCTATCTATCAAAGTGATAGAAATCTCGCCTTTGGATACCTCCCCACGATGACCACCGGGTAGTAACTACGAGAATTACTCACCGGTAGCAGCCCGTGGAACGGCCCATGGATCAACAATGAACGAATCGCCGGTCTCCCCATGCGACCCGTCGGGCTGGCAGAGTGCACAGGTGCAGGATCAGACACCCAAACACCAGGACGGCCCGTACTTCGAAGAGTTGTCCGTGGATCAGGTCTTCGATCCCGCACCAGCAGTCACCATCGGCTCCGGCGAGGCCGCCGCCTATCAGGCCATCTGCGGCGACCCGTTGGCCACCTCGCTGAGCCGGCCGCTGGCCGAGGCCGTCACCGGTCGACCGGGAGCCCTCGTCAATCCGGCCCTGGTGCTCCACGTGTCGATCGGACAGAGCACCGTGGCCACCCGAACGGTCATCGCCAACCTCTTCTATCGCGGAGTGGCCCTCCGTCGAACGGTCCGCCTCGGTGAGACGCTGCAGAGCAACGTCACCATCCGCGGCCTGCGGGAACTGTCGCGCCGAGACGACCGGCCGGCACGCGGGCTGGTCCTGCTCGGCATCCGGACCACCTGTCTCGACGACGGTGCCACGGTCGCTGACTACGAGCGCTGCGCCATGCTCCGGTTCCGCGACCCCGAGGCCGTCACGGCTCACGATGACGACCTCGGCGGAGCCGACCCCGACATCGACCTGGCTGCCTGGAACGACCTGATCCCGGATGGCTGGGACACCGCCCCGTTGCGCGCCGCTGCGGCGACCACGTCGACCTGGACCCGCGGCACACCGGTCATGGATCCCATGCGGGACACGGTGACCAGCGCCCCGGAGCTGGCACGGCTCACCCAGAACCTCGCTCCGGTTCACCGCGACCCGTCGCTCGGCCCAGGAGGACGACGACTGGTCTACGGCGGCCACACCATCGGCCTGGCCCAGGCATCCCTTACCAGACTGCTCCCCGACACGGCCACCGTCCTGGGCTGGCAGTCATGTGACCACCCGGCACCGGTATTCGAGGGCGATGTGCTGTCATTCCGACACACGCTGCTCGACGAGCAACCTGCTGCCGGCGGACGCCTGCGGGCACTGCAGACCGTGGTTGACGCACAGCGGTCCAACGGATCGTCTGAGTCCGTACTGGACTGGCGCCTCGTCACCTGGGGCGCCTAGCCGAGGGCCACGGCCCCCCGGTCCACCAGGGCGCCCAGCGCACCGGCCGAGAGGCCCAACTCGCCGGTCAGGATCTCTTCGGTGTGCTGGCCGAGCCGTGGCGCCACCATGGCACCACGATCCACGGCGTCCGCTCCCCCGAATGCCAGTGGCGACCCGGGCACGAGGTGACGCCCCACCCCGGGCTGGTCCAGTTCGGCAAACAGCGGGTTGTCCGTAGAGGCACGCGGATCCTCGGCCACCATCTGGACCACCGAGCGATACGGACCCCAGCACACCTCGTGTTCGTCGAGTGCGGTCGCCACCTCAGTCAACGTCCGTTCGGCGAACCAGGGCTCGAACAGGGCACACAACCGGTCCATGGCGAGATAGCGCTCGCCCTCGTCACCGAGGTCGACCTCCAACTCGTCGGCCAGCGCCGCCACCACATCAGCCGTCCCGGTGGCAGCCTGAAGACCCGACCACTGCTTGGCTGTGATTGCCACCACCATGGCCCGCCGACCGTCACTGGTCACAAAGTCACGGCCGAAGGCCCCATAGATGGCGTTGCCCACCCGGTCGCGTTCGGTGCCGTTGACTTGAGCCTCGGCCAGGTTGCCGAGAGCACCCACCGTGGCTAGGGCTACGTCGGCCAGGGCAATGGTCACCAGGCCTCCGCCACCACCCAATCGTCGACGCCGGTCAGCGGCCAGCAGGCCGGTGGCTGCCATCTGCCCGCAGACCAGGTCCCATGCCGGGACCACGTTGTTGACCGGGCGGGGGTCGTCGGGGTGTCCGGTGAGGCTCGGATAGCCCACCGCGCAGTTGACCGTGTAGTCCAGCGCCGTGGTGCCGTCGTGGCTTCCGGTGACCACCACCATCACCAGGTCGTCGTGGCCCAGTTCGCGACTCCTGGTCGTCAGGCGCTCGGGATCCATCCAGCCCCGAGCAGGGAAGTTGGTCAGGAAGTTTCCCGCGCCGGCGATCAGCTCGGTGAGTAGTTCCGTGACCTCGCCGTCCCGGAGGTCAACGGCCAGCGACCGCTTCCCCTTGTTCAGACCGTTCCAGTAGAGGCTGACGCCGTCAGCGGTAAGCGGCCAGCGTCGGTGGTCGATGCCGCCTCCCACCTGATCAAACCGAATCACGTCGGCCCCCAGCTGGGCCAACGTCATGCCACCTGACGGCGCCGCCACGAAGGCCGTGCCCTCCACTACCGACAGCCCAGCCAGTGGAGCGGTCACCATCTCCTCAGCCGGGCCAGGAGACTTCAGGACAGGGTTCGAACGTCGTCCAAGACCATGCCGGCGTGGGCCTCCAGGTCCTGGCCTTTGAGGTCGTAGACACGCATGATCGTTCCCTCAGGGTCGATTAGATACGTAACCCGCAGCGGTAAGCCGTGTTCGGCCTCCACTCCATAGGCCTGCCCAACCTCCTTAGTGGTGTCGGCCAGCAGGCGGTATGGAAACCCCTGGTCGTCGGCGAAGTGCTTCTGCGCCTCGACGGTGTCGAAGCTGGCACCCAGCACCACGACACCGGCCTCCTCAAACTCCGGGGTTCGGTCACGGAACCCCCCGCCCTGGACCGTTCAACCGGGGGTGGACGCCATTGGGTACCACCACAGGGCCACCCAGTGGCCGCGGAGGCTGTCTAGCGTTACCAACTCACCGTCTTGGTCGGGCGCCGAGAAATCTGGTGCCTTCGTTCCAACGTCAAGCATGTGTACTCAGCCGGTCGTCCACGCAGACG
The DNA here is from genome assembly GCA_003541675.1 of Acidimicrobiaceae bacterium. Taxonomy (GTDB): domain Bacteria; phylum Actinomycetota; class Acidimicrobiia; order Acidimicrobiales; family MedAcidi-G1; genus UBA9410. Next base: position 23,931 of record DPMC01000304.1, read on the forward strand.
AGTATGGCCGCTCAACAGCGCCCAGTACGACACCAGTCGTCGCCGGTTGCCGACCCCACATCAGGCGACCAGCCGCCCACCAAGCCACCGGGATCACGCCAACCAGGAGATCGACTGCACCTCGCTGTAGGCCTCGAGTCCGGCGATGCCGCGGTCACGGCCGATGCCGGAGCGTTTGAAGCCACCGAACGGGGCATCGGGATGCGGGACCACGCTGTTCAGCGCCACGTTGCCGGTCTGGATTTGCTGGGCGATTTGCAGAGCCCGGGCGTTGTCGCCGCTGTAGACGTAGCTGTAGAGCCCGTAGTCCGAGTCGTTGGCCAGGCTCACCGCCTCGTCGTCGCCGTCGTGGGCCAGGACGACCACCACCGGACCGAAGGCCTCCTCGCGCACGGCGTGCATGTCGGCCGTGCAATCAGCCAACAACGTGGGCGCCACGAAGTAGCCCGGCAGGTCCGGCCGCTCACCACCACACACCAGGGTGGCCCCGGCGTCGACGCCACCCCGGATGAAGGACTCGACACTGTCGCGCTGTGCCTCACTGACCAGCGGGCCGACCAGGGTGTCACGCTCGGTGGCGTCGCCCACCTTCAGCATCCCGGCCACCGCACCCAGCGTGGACACCAGTTCGTCGACCTTGCTGCGGTGGCAGATCACCCGGGTGGGCGCAGTGCATATCTGGCCGCTGTGAAAGCCCCACACGCTGGCGATGGCGCCCACGGCCTTGCTCACGTCCACGTCGTCGGTCATCACCAAGGCGCCCTTGCCACCCAACTCCATGAGGACCCGGGTCATGGACGAAGCACCGTCGGCCATGATCCGCGCACCCACCGCCGACGAACCGGTAAAGCTCACCATCTGCACGTCGGGCGAGGAAACGAGGGCGGCCGGCGCCTCGGTCCCCGACGAGGTCAGGACGTTGACCACTCCCGGAGGTAGGCCCGCCTCGACTACGGCCTCGCCGAGACGCAGGACAGCCAGAGGATCCTGGGGAGCGGGCTTGATGATGCAGGTGTTGCCCATGGCTAGAGCGGGGGCCAACTTGCCGGCCACGTTTACCAACGGAAAGTTGTACGAGGTGATGCAGGCCACCACGCCGACCGGCCGGCGGTACACCGCGGCACCAACCAGCCCCGCCGGTCCGAGGGCCGAAGCCGCCTGGGTGACGGGCAGCTCGGCACGGTCGAGGTGACGGGGAATGGCGTACTGGGCGTAGCGATCAGCCAGGTTCGGGCCGACCTGCATGGTCTCGGCGACGTTGATGGTCGCCCCGGTCTCGGCCTGGACCAGTGCCGACCAGGTCGGGGCCTGAACGCGGAGCACGTCTGCCAGGCGCTGGAGCATGGCGCCCCGCTCGGCGGGCGACGTGGCCGCCCACCCGGGCAGAGCAGCCTTCGCCGCGGCGATCGCCGCCTCGGTGTCGGCCACCGTGGCGTCCGGGGCGTGCCCCACCACGTTGGTGGTGTTGGGGTCGATGATCTCGTAGGTCGAAGCGGTGGCCGTCCACTCGCCGCCGATGAGGAGGCGCCACTGCTCCTGGGGGTCGATGGTCCTGACGTCACCCATGGGTGCTGGCCTCCTACTGCCTGTTCCCGGAACCTGTTCCCGGAACCTGTTCCCGGCAACCGTTTCGATCGCCTCTGACGGTCCGTCAGGTCGTACGGTCATCGTACCGATGGGCCGCGTGCGGTCCCCCACCGGCATGCTGACTACGGTCCCGAGCCATGTACGACGTGTTGATCCGGGGTGGCTGGGTGGTCGACGGAACGGGCGACGAACGCCGACTGGCCAACGTGGCCATCACCGACGGTCGAATCACCGCCATTGGCCCCGACATTGGGGGCACATCACCCGACGAGGTGGCCCGCACCGTACTGGAGGCCAATGGGCGGGCTGTCTGTCCGGGGTTCATTGACGTCCACACCCACTACGACGCCCAGGTCTTCTGGGACGGCACGCTTAGCCCTTCACCTCTGCATGGGGTCACCACGGTCATCGGGGGGAACTGTGGCTTCACGATCGCGCCGCTGTCCGACAATCCGGCCGACGGCGAGTACCTCATGCGGATGCTCTCGCGCGTCGAGGGCATGCCCTTGGAGTCGCTCCGCGAAGGCGTGCCGTGGAACTGGCGGACCACCGCCGAGTACCTCGATGCCGTCGACCCGCTCCTAGCTGTCAACGCCGGCTTCAAGGTCGGCCACTCGGCTATACGACGGGTCGTCATGGGCGACGAAGCCACTGGACGCGAGGCCACCGATGCGGAGTTGGACGCCATGGCCGCCCTGCTCAGCGACGGCCTGTCGGCCGGCGCCATGGGTTTCTCGTCGACATGGTCGACCACCCACAATGACGCCGAAGGGCGACCGGTCCCCAGTCGGCACGCCTCCCGGAACGAAGTACTCGCCCTCTGTTCGGTGCTCGTCGACTACCCCGGCACCAGCCTCGAGATGCTGGCCGCTGCGGGCGGGCCAACGGACGACGAATCGAAATCCCTGCTCTGCGACATGTCTCTGGCCGCCGGCGGCCGCCAGGTCAACTGGAACGTCATGCAGGTCACCGCCTCCACCATCGACGAATGTTTCGAGAAGTTGGAGGCGTCGTCCTACGCCGCTGAACGGGGCGGCCGCGTGGTAGCCCTCACCATCCCCATGGTCATCGCCGCCCGCTTTTCGATGGCCAGCGGCTTCGTGCTGGACGCCATCCCCGGCTGGGCCGAGGTCATGTTCCTCCCCCACGAGGAGAAGAAGCGGGTGCTGGCCGACCCAGCCGAACGCCGACGCCTCGACGATCTGGCTCAGGGTGACCATCCGTTCCGACGGCTGGCCAACTGGGGCGCCATGACCATCTTCGACACCGTTGCGCCTGAGAACGACGGGTGCGATGGTCGCACGGTGGCCGACATCGCTGCGGAGCGGGGTTGCGGCGAGTTCGACGCCCTACTCGACATCTGTCTGGCCGACGACCTCCTGACCTCGTTTGGACGGCCCGACGTACCGGCCTCTGTTGCCGACTGGCAGGCCCGGATCGACATCTGGCGCGATGGCCGGGCGGTTATTGGTGCATCGGACGCCGGAGCCCACCTCGACCTGCTGGCCACCTTCAACTACCCCACCCGGGTGCTCGCTGAGCCGGTCCGCCAGCATGGGCTGCTCTCCCTGGAGGAGGCGATCCACCGGATGACCGCCGTCCAGGCTGACCTGTACGGCCTGGTGGACCGTGGCCGCCTCGTCGAGGGTGCCCACGCCGACGTGATCCTGATCGACGAGGACATCGTGGACTCCGACCCGGTCGCCATGCGCCCCGATCTGCCCGGCGGAGCGGCCCGCCTCTACGCCGGCGCCACCGGTATCGACGACGTTCTGGTAGCCGGTGTGCCTGTGGTGGCCGACGGAGCGTTCACCAAATACCGTCCCGGACGGGTGCTGCGTAGCGGCACCGACAGCCGCTGAGGAAACGCACATGGCCGACCATCGATCCTTCTTTCTGGATGACGCACTCCACGACTACGTCATCGCCCACACCACTCCAACCGACCCGGTCCGTCGGTCGCTCACCGAGGCCACCGCGGCGCTCGGTCCATGGGCCCGGATGCAGGTGGCCGACGACCAGGCCGCCCTGCTCTCCACGCTGGTGCAGGCCATCCGCCCCACACTGGCGGTCGAGGTCGGGACCTTCACCGGTTCGTCGTCGTTGGCCATCGCCCGAGCGTTGCCTCCCGGCGCTCGCCTTTTGTGTTGTGACGTGTCCGACGAGTGGACGGCCATCGCCCGGACCCACTGGGCGATGGCCGGTATCGACGACCGGATCGACCTGGTCATCGCCCCGGCGCTTCAGACGCTGAAGGGGCTGGGCGACGCGGTGGTGGACTTCGCCTTCATCGATGCCGACAAGACCGGTTACCTCGCCTACTACGAGGAACTCGTCCCCCGCCTCTCACCTCACGGCCTGTTGGCCATCGACAATGTCCTGTGGGCCGGCAAGGTGCTCGACCCGGCGGCCGACGACGACGACACCGTGGCGCTTCGGGCGCTCAACGACCGGATCGTCGCCGACGACCGGGTCAAGGTGGTCATGCTGTCCGTCGGCGACGGGCTGACGCTGGTCCGGCGGGCCTGAGCCCGAAGGCACGCAATCCGGACCCCATCTCAACAGCCCAGCCCGGCTGGGGCCGGCACCCAGGGCCACGGGTAGAATCGAATCGCCGGCCGGTAACCCACCGGACCCGATCCCCATCAAGCAGGAGCCCAGTCCCATGGCTGAAGCCGTCATCGTCGCCACCAGTCGCACCGCCATCGGGCGGGCCGGAAAGGGCGGCCTCGTCGAGGCCCGTCCCGACGACCTGTCCGCCTTCATCATCGACGACGTGCTCTCCAAGGTGCCCGCACTGCCTCGTGACCAGATTGAGGACGTCATGTGGGGTACCGCCCAGCCGGGCGGCGAGCAGGGCTACAACCTGGGTCGGGTGGCCAGCCTGCTGGCCGGCCTTGACGCGCCGGGCACCACCGTGAACCGTTACTGCTCATCGTCGCTCCAGACGATCCGCATGGCTGCGCATGCCATCCGGGCCGGCGAGGGTGACGCCTTCGTCTCCGGTGGCGTGGAGTGCGTCAGCCGATTCCAGTTCGGTGCTGCGGACACCGGCTCCCACAACGCCCGCTTCGCCGACGCCGAAGCCCGCACCGCGGGTCGAACTGGTGAGGGCACGGGCGCCTGGGCCGATCCCGACGGTTTGCCCGACATCTACATCGCCATGGGCCAGACGGCTGAGAACGTGGCCGAGCACAAGGGCGTATCCCGTCAGGCCCAGGACGAGTGGGGCGTCCGTTCCCAGAACCGCGCCGAGGCCGCTCAGGTCCGCGGCTTCTTCGAACGGGAAATCACGCCCTACACCCTGCCCGATGGCTCGGTGTTCAGCTCCGACGACGGCATCCGTGCCGGCACCACCTACGAGAAGGTGTCCCAACTCTCGCCGGTGTTCCGTCCCGACGGTACCGTCACGGCTGGCAACGCCTGTCCGCTCAACGACGGCGCCGCTGCGGTGGTCGTCATGAGCGACACCCGGGCTGCCGAGTTGGGCATCAAGCCCTTGGCCCGCATCATTTCGTCCGGCGTGTCGGCTCTCAGCCCTGAGATCATGGGCCTCGGCCCCATCGAGGCCATCCGTCAAGCCCTCGGCCGGGCCGGCATGACCGCCGACGACATCGACCTGTTCGAGATCAACGAGGCCTTCGCGGCTCAGGTCCTGCCGTCGGCCGACGAGGTCGGTATCGACCTGGACAAGCTGAACGTGAACGGTGGGGCCATTGCCCTGGGCCATCCGTTCGGCATGACCGGTGCCCGCATCATGACCACGCTGCTCAACGGCCTCGAGGACTCCGACAAGGAGTTCGGCGTCGAGTCCATGTGCGTGGGCGGCGGCCAGGG
>DPMC01000245.1 GCA_003541675.1 Acidimicrobiaceae bacterium
CTCGGCGGTCTCGCCGCAGGCTGTAGCCGTAGCCATCAGGGCCATGCTGACCATGACTGGTCCGAGCAGTACCGAACGAATCATCGGGTCAGGTCCCGTGCATAATCGGGAGCCCATCCGGCTCCGGTCACGCCGGCCAGGCCTCCCGGAGGCGTCGCCAAGACTCGCCCAGCGCCTCGGGTAGTACCCGGACGTTGGCCACCGTGGTGGTGAAGTTGGTGTCGCCAGACCAGCGGGGCACCACGTGAACGTGCAGGTGTCCCGGGATCCCGGCACCAGCCGCCCGGCCGAGGTTCACCCCCACGTTGACCCCACCGGGATCTAGGGCCGAGTTCACGGCCGCCACCGCATCCCGGACCGTCGCCCACAGTTCGGCGTGCTCTTCGTCGGTTAGTTCGGCCAACTCGCCCACGGCCCGCCGGGGCAGCACCATCAGGTGTCCGCTGGTGTACGGATAGGCGTTCATCACCGCGAAGCACGTCGGGCCCCGTTGCAGCACCAGGGTCTCGTCGTCGGGATGGTCGCCATCGGCCAGCACCTCGAACAGTGTGCGGCCCTCGCCGTCATCAAGGGGCGCGTCGGACTCCTCGTTCAGCCCCGACACATAGGCGTGTCGCCAGCCGGCCCACAGGCGATCCAGGCCGGTCAGGGCGTGGTCTCCCCCGCTGGCCCCGAAGCCACCAGCGCACCGGACTCCACTGCATCGGCCAGCCGGACCAGGAACACGTCCAGCGAAAGGTCACGCTCGGGAGCAGCGGCACCCCGGGCGTTGTCGCCCACCGTGCCGTGGGCCGCGTCGTCGTCACCCACCACGAGCACGTGGGGGATCTTCCCGACCTTGCCGGCCCGTACCCGCTTGCCCAGCGGCTCATCTGCCGGGTCCACGGTGGCCCGTCGTCCAGCAGCCACCAGACGGGCGCGTACCGACTCGGCGTAGGCCTGATGCTCATCGGCCACCGGCAGCACCCGCACCTGCTCGGGAGCCAGCCACAGCGGGAACGCGCCCGCGTAGTGCTCCAGCAGCACGCCGAAGAACCGTTCGATCGACCCCATCAGCGCACGGTGGATCATCACCGGACGGTGCCGACCGCCATCGTCGCCCACGTATTCCAGGTCGAAACGTTCCGGGAGGTTGAAGTCCAGCTGGATGGTCGATAGTTGCCAGGGTCGCCCAATGGCGTCGGTGACGTCCACGTCGATCTTCGGCCCGTAGAACGCACCGCCACCCTCTTCGACCACGTAGTCGAGGCCTGCCGACTCCAACGCCTGCCGGAGCCCGTCGGTGGCCATGTCCCACAGGGCGTCGTCACCCACCGACTTCTCATCGGGGCGGGTCGACAACTTGGCCTGGAAGTCCTCGAAGCCGAAGGCCCGCAGCACGCTCAGGGTGAACTCCAACAGCGAGGCCAGCTCGTCGGGAATCTGGTCGGGCGTGCAGAAGATGTGGCTGTCGTCCTGAGTGAATCCGCGGCTCCGAAGCAGGCCGTGGATGGCCCCCGAAAGTTCGTAGCGGTACACGGCTCCCAACTCGAAAAACCGGCGGGGAAGGTCCCGGTAGCTGCGTTGGGAACTCTGGTAGACGGCCACGTGGAATGGACAGTTCATGGGCTTCGGGTAGTAGCTCGCCCCGTCCAGCTCCATGGGCGGGTACATGCCGTCGGCGTAGAAGTCGAGGTGCCCACTGGTCTCCCACAGCACTGACTTGGCGATGTGGGGACTGAAGACGAAGTCGTAGCCGCCCGTCTCGTGACGGGCCCGGCTGTAGTCCTCGATGATCTTTCGCACCAGAGCACCTTTGGGGTGCCACACAGCCAGTCCGGGTCCGAGCGAATCCGGCCAGGACACCAGGTCCAGTTCGGCGGCCAGCCGGCGGTGGTCGCGTTTCTCCGCTTCGGCGAGACGATGCAGGTACCCCTTGAGTGCCTTCTTGTCAGCCCAAGCAGTGCCGTAGATGCGCTGCAACATGGGCTGCTTCTCGTCACCCCGCCAGTAGGCGCCGGCCACCTTCTGCAACGCGAAGTGGCCCAGTCGCCCGGTGGACGCCACGTGGGGCCCGGTGCAGAGGTCAACGAAACCCTCTCCGTTGCGATACCAGGAGACCGATCCGTCGTTCGAGGCTTCGCCGGCCATCTCTGGGTCCGCTCCACCGGCCGTGACCTTCTCGATGATCTCCCGCTTGTAGCGGTGATCGGCAAAGAGCTCGAGTGCCTCGGTGGCTCCCGCTTCGAATCGCTCGAAGGGTTGGTCGGCGTCGATGATCTCCCGCATCCGGGCGTCAATTGCCGCCAGGTCGTCAGCGGTGAAGGAGGCACCGTCCGGAAGTTCGAAGTCGTAGTAGAAGCCATCCTCTATGGGCGGGCCGATCGCGTGGGTGGCGCCCGGCCAGAGTTCCAAGACGGCCTGGGCCAGCACGTGGGCAGTGGAATGACGCAGCGTGTGGAGGCCCTCATCACTGTCGGCGGTCACCACCGAGACGGCGTCACCATCAGCCAACGGTCGACCGAGGTCACGGCCCTCGCCGTCGACGCTGACGATGACCGCCGCTTTGGCCAGGCCGGGGCCGATGTCTGCCGCCAGATCGGCGCCCGTGGCACCTTCGGGCAGAGTGCGCTGCGAACCGTCGGGAAGGGTGATGGTGAGATCGGGCACGAAAGGGCCTTAGTCGTCGATGCCGGTCAGCCGAACGGCCACCCGGGTCCGGTACCGGCTGTTGAGCTGCAACAGTACGGCGGTGAAGGCCTCTATGGCCATGGCGTTGGATAGGCCGCCGGCGTCCAACGGTCGGGCTCCCGGGATCTTGGCAATGATCTCTGAGGCCGTTTCGGTAGCCCGCTGGTGGTCAGAACAGACCAGTACGTCGCTGGCTAGTTCAGTGTCCAGGTTGCCTAGCTCGGTTGCTGCCACATGGTGCAAGGCGGCCGCCACGTAGGCATCGGGCACCTCGGCCTGGACGCTGGCCGATACCGACCCGCGCGGAGGCACTAGCGGCTGGAACTCTCCGGCCACCTGGGCAATGGCGTTGGACATGCAGATCACCACCTTGCGGTGAAGGTGATCGGCCACCGACCGGGCGGTGGCAGCAGCGGCGTCCCATGGGGTGGCGATCACCACTACCTCGGCGTCCGCGGCACCCGAGTTGTCGGCTGATCGGATCGAGAGCGACCGGTCGGGCCACTTGTCGAGGATCGCGTCCCGTACCTCCATGGCTCGGTACTTCGAGCGTGACCCGACCACCACGTCGTGTCCCACTCCGGCCAGCCGTGCAGCGAGGGCCTGTCCGGCGGGGCCTGTTGCCCCGAGTAGTCCGATCTCCATCCGGCGAGGCTACCGGGGTCGTCCGGTAGCCTCCGAATCGGTTCCCCGACGAGTGCGTCGGTTTCCCAACAGACAAGGACGGATTCCACGTGGGCATCCTGGACGACAAGAATTTGCTGATCACCGGTGTACTCACCGACGCTTCGCTGGCCTTCTCCGTAGCCCGTTTGGCCCAGGAGCAGGGCGCCGAGGTGATCCTGACCGGCGCTGGACGGGGCCTTCGCCTCACTGAACGCACGGCACGTAAGTTGCCCTTAGA
>DPMC01000027.1:0-562 GCA_003541675.1 Acidimicrobiaceae bacterium
ACACGCCCAGACCGGGAGACCGCCACCTCAGGCATCAGCTGAACTTCAACCGGCCTGGTGTCTCGGCGATGAAGTTCAGGACGGCGCCGGCCCGTTCAGGATCAGGGCCACGGCCCACGTCTCGAAAGTCGCGGACGAGGATCATCCGATCCACGCCGAGATCCTCGTAACGGGAGACCAGGTCACGGTCGACGGGTTCGGACGGCGAGACCGATATGGCGACCTCGCCGAGGCCCTCTGGTCGATCGAACTCGCGCTGGAGGTTCTGGATGTTGGCCACAGCTTTGGCTGTGAAGTCCAGCGTGGTTAGGAAGCCGTACCAGCCGTGGGCCTTGTGCACCGCCCGGCGAAAGGTGGCCGGTGAGCCACCGCCCACGTGTATGGGTGGGCCGCCGGACTGCATGGGTCGGGGTGAGGCCTCCACGCCGGACCACGACGTGAATCGGCCATCGAACGTCGGGTCACCGCGCCACAGGGAAGCCATGGCATCGAGGTGGTCGTCGGTCCGAGCCCCCCGCTCGGTAAACGGCACGCCGATGGCCTCGAACTCCGCGGGCACGTA
>DPMC01000027.1:946-2976 GCA_003541675.1 Acidimicrobiaceae bacterium
CCTTGGCCAGGACCACCGGATTGCGTTGGGGGAGGATCACGATGCCGGTGCCGAGACGGATGGTCGACGTGTGGGCGGCCAGGAAGGACAACGAGGCGATCTGGTCGACGAAGTGGGTTCCGGGAGCGACAGGAGACGGGGGTCGCTGGGGGTCAGCCACCACCACGTGCTCGCCGGTCCAGATGGATTCCCAGCCGGCGTCCTCGGCGGTTTGGGCCGCCGAGGCCATGGTTTCCGGGTCGGCCAATACCCCGCTGTTGACGCCGAAGAATCCGAACTTCACGCGGCTCCCCCTTCAGTGGGACGACCGACGGTAGTGCCGAAGGCACGGACCAGGTCGGCGAGCATGTACTCAGCGGCCGAGCGGTCCCCGGGAAGGGGGAGGGCTATTCGGCAGTCGGTCACGCCGGCTTCAACCAGTGGGGCGACGCCCTCCATCGTGCGGTCGAGGTCCACCACGCCATCGTCGCTGCGAACCACTGGGAGTGATCCCTGAACCTCGAAGGCAGATGCGTCCAGTCCGAGCTCCTCCTGAAGGTTCCGCATCCGCGCGATCCCGCCAATCACGTCGGCCCGGTCTGCGCCCCACGGAATCCATCCGTCACCAAAGGTGGCGAGGCGTCGTGCGGTCCGGCGGTTCACGGTTCCGCTGATCCAGATTGGCACGGCGTTCCCATGTACGGGCGACGGCATGGACTGGACGTTGCCGAAGCCCAGTTCGTCGCTGGCATAGGAGGCTGGCTCCCCAGCCCACAAAGTTCTGCACACCTCCAGGCTGTGATCCAGGAGACGGCCCCGGTCGGCAAAATCCAGACCAGCGGCCTCGTACTCGGCAGCCTGCCAGCCCACTCCGACACCGAGGTCGAGGCGGCCGTTGGACAGCACATCAAGCGTGGCCGCAGTCTTTGCCAGTACGACTGGGCGTCGCAACGCGGCCAGGAGGATTCCGGTCTGGAGACGGATTCGATCGGTTCGGGCTGCCAGCCACGTAAGAGTGGTGAGGGGCTCCAACCACGCTCCGCCCGGACCGGTCGGTTGGCGACCACCCACCGTCCCCCCCTTGGACGGATCGGCGTAGTCGTCGAGGTTGTCGCCGAACACCACGTGATCGGCCACCGCCAGTCGGTCCACGCCGGCCCGGTCTGCGGCCACCGCATGATCTGACAACCGCGCCCAGTCACCGGGTGGTTCGGCGGCGAAGTTCACCACCTGGATCGAAAGTTGGGGGTGTGTCATGGCGGTCATCGTCGGAACCTCCGGAGGGCGGCGCGGCGCCGATCGCGGAGCACCACGGCACGTTGTTCACGGTTGATGGGAGCCCAGCGGTCGTCGAAGTGCTCGGCGATCGAGGCGACGGGTATCAGGGTGCAGGTCGGAACGGGTTGGCGGTCGGCCTGATTCCATCGGAAGGTAATACAGCCCTGGGTGGATCCCGTGGTGTCCAGCCAATTGGCGATGCCAGGGTCCTGATGGGCGACGACGGCCCGAAACACCCCATCGGCGGACACCACGGCCTGGTGTCCGTTGAGACTGGACTGGTGGTCCCACCAGTCCAGCGATTGGTACCAGACGTCACCCAACTGGATCCCCCAATAGACGCAGTCGGGAATCTCGACCTCCAGAAGGAGGGCCTCGTCATCGGCGATCCGGTACCAGGTCTGGCCGTAGCCCTGGTCGACACTTCCACCGAGGTTCGAGACCGAGCCCTGGGCGGCCTGGACGTGGTCGAAGGAGTTGACCTCGGCACGGGCCACGTGTGCGTAGCCGAAGTCGGCCCAGAAGGCCGTCATGTCGAGCACCTGGTCGGCCGCTGTGGCCAGGTGTCGGATCATCGACTCGCCAGTCATGCGACTGGTGCCCGGTTCCGGGTTGACGCATTCCAGATGCAGATCGGCGGGGATCTCCCAAGCCCAGTCGGAGAAGAACTGGCGAATGATGAGATTGCAGCGCTCCGGTGGAAGTTCGAACCAGCTGGCGTCAGCCACTCCATCGGGAGATGGACCGGCACCAAAGGCCACCTCGAATCGACC
>DPMC01000026.1 GCA_003541675.1 Acidimicrobiaceae bacterium
GTCCTCTGGATGAGTTGCACGTACTGGGTAGGGCTGGGGTGTGACGCTCTTCCTCTGAACAGCAAATCCGTTCATTCCTCAGCTATTGTCTCATGATCTCTTCAAGACCACTTTGCCGAACCCCCGGATCATGACTTGAGCCGATCAAACCAACTGGTCCGAGTAGTCGTTACATGCGCTAACCGCAAAGTGACAGTGCCGTCGCATGACCTCAGACTCGGCGACTACCCGACGGGCCTGCGTGCTCGTGCAAACAAATGGACAAGGCGACTCGACTCCCCAAGATCAGATCGCCTCGAAGCAAGACACCTGTACCAAGGAGAGCACTGGTCGGTCGTGAAGCGAATGGTCGATCGGGCAGGTGACTTCGGTTGCATCGCTGAAGTCTGGATCGTTTCCGCTGGCTACGGCCTCGTACCAATTTCAGCAAACCTGGAGTCCTACAGCGCGACCTTCTCTCCAGGGTCCGCTGACTCGGTGGCCCAGAGCAAATCCGGCCAGAGGGATAACCAGGCTTGGTGGGGCCTCCTCGCCTCTTGGCGGAATCGTGACCTTCAGGGTCCTCGAAACCTCACCGAATTGGCACTCCAGGACACTTCATCACCAATGATCGTCGCTCTGTCAAAGACCTACCTTCAGGCTGTTCTCCACGACCTAGCAGACGCTGCTGAGGCGATGGGTAAGAAGGCAGACCTCTTGTTGGTTAGTACCGGAACCCCGCCAGACGGTCTTGAAAAAGTGCAACTTCCCTGTGACGCCCGGTTCCTTACCTCCCTGGGTGGAAGCCGGACCTCCCTGAACGCTCGGGTCGCAGACCGCATCATCGCAACTTCTGATCGGCACGAGTTTGATTCAGCAAAGGTGAGGAACCTTCTCCAGAAGGATCTCGACCGCTCGAAGGACATCCTCCGGTACGACCGCCGCAAGCAGACGGACTTCGAAATTCAACACTGGATCCGGACTCGGCTTAACGTTGGCGCCTTCTCGCGTAGTTCGTTGTTGAGAGAACTTCGCGACACGGGGTTTGCCTGCGAGCAGCGCCGATTCGCAGGACTCTACGATGAGGTCATCGCAGGGAACTGTCGATGAGGTTCTTCTTTCCTGACTCCCAGGACCAGATCGGTCCGTTCTTCAACTTCGAGTCGGAAGAGCATCCGGTACATCGGGTTCGCCAACGCGATGACTTGTACGCCCACGAAGCGCTGAGGAGAACGCCCTACGACGGAATGCTGGTCTCAAAGGCCATCGTCGATGGAGTCATGGATCGGGGATCCAAATTCACCGAAGCCCAGCGCGAGCGCATTTACCGCACCGGGGCCCATGACTTCTACCGACTCAAGAACCGCAGGCGTCACCTGGAGATCATGGGCGACTGCGGAGCATTCGCCTACGTGGACGAAGAAGAACCTCCGTACTCCATTGATGAGGTCATCGGCTTCTACGAAGGAGTGGGGCTGGACCTTGGCGTTTCGATGGACCACATCGTGTTCGGCTACCTCTCTGAGGCACAGAAGAAGAAGGGGCAAGGGGTGGAAGCCGACTGGGTTCGAAGACAAGAACTCACGGTCGAGATTGCCGCCGAGTTCTACAAGTCGGTCCGTAAGCAGGGCTGTGGGTTCACCCCTCTTGCTGTAGCGCACGGTTGGAGTCCCGAGTCCTATCAGCGAGCCGTCACGGACCTGCAAAAGATCGGCTACCAACGCATTGCCCTGGGGGGCATGGTTCCATTGCGCAGCAACGACGTTCTGGACGTGATTTCTGCAACGGCCGATGTTCGCAAGAGCACCACTGAGTTTCATCTTCTCGGCCTGACCCGGACCGAGCACATGTCCAAGTTCGCCGACGGCGGGGTCACGAGCTTTGACAGCACATCACCGTTCCGGCAGTCGTTCATGGACGACAAGGACAACTACTACACGCTCAACTCCACGTTCGTGGCACTACGGGTTCCTCAGCCTGATGGGAACCCGGCGCTGAAGCGTCGAATCCAGGCCGGGGAGGTCGACCAGCAGGAGGCTGTCCACGCAGAACGACTATGCCTGAAAACCCTGCGAGCCTTCGACGCTGGAAAAGCCAGCGTCGACAGAGCAGTCGCAGCACTGCGCTCATACGAGATCATCTACGACACGAAGGGAAGGGATCGCTCTACCGCCTACCGGCGTACCCTCGAGGCGGCACCGTGGAAATCGTGCAGGTGCGGAATCTGTCAGGATGTGGGAATCGAGGTCATGATCTTCAGGGGTGCCGAACGCAACAAGCGCCGCGGCTTCCATAATCTCGCTGTTTTCAAACGGCGTCTTAACCGGACCGCCACTACGCGTCGCTGACTGGGACAAGCCGATGACTCCCCCACAACCCGGTCCGGACCAGGTTCTTCGCTTGCCGGCAATTGAGATTCGGCAAGGAAAGCAGCGCATCTACATGTTCGGCATCGACGGTAAGGAACTTCCACGGATCGCCACGATCTCGCGAGTTCACCGCACCGAGGTGGGCGACATCGGCGGATACCAGCGACCTGAGGTCCTGGCCCATGTCGGCGAGATCCGCCGATACCTCGAGTCGGAGGATCCGCTTCTCCCCAACTCCCTCGTTATCGCCTTTGACCGTCGAGTCAAGTTTGAGGCCCTGGCCGGCGCTGAACTCAACGGTCACGGCGGCTTTACGAAGACCGGCACGCTGATCATCCCGGTCGACGATTCGGTCCCCGACGAGTCGAAGCCCGGGTGGATCGTCGATGGGCAACAGCGAACTGCCGCCATTCGGGAGGCACGGATCGACTCGTTTCCGGTGTCTGTCGTGTGTTTCATCGCGAAGAACATTGAGGAGCAGCGAGCCCAGTTCATTCTTGTCAACGAGACGAAACCGTTGCCGCGACCCCTTATCGACGAGTTGCTCCCAAGCACCAACGGCACTCTTCCGAAGCGCCTGGCCCTGCGGGTTCTCCCAAACCGTCTCATCGAACGGTTGAACACCGACGAATACTCACCACTAGAGGGCCTGATCAGAACCCAGACCATGCCGGATGGGGTGATCGCCGCGAACTCGATGGTCCAGGCGCTCAGGAACAGCCTCAGCGACGGTGCCCTCTACCAATACCGTGACCCTGAAACCGGCTACGGCGACATCGAGCAACTCCTGGGTCTGGTCAAACCGTTCTGGGCCGCCGTCGAAGAAGTTTTCCCAGAATCATGGGGCAAACCGGCCCGACGATCGCGGCTGATGCACGGCACAGGCGTCCGCAGTTTGTCGTACCTGATGGACGAGATAGTCATGACTCGACCGACTCGGGCCAAGCCGACGGTTTCAACGTTCGTGGAAGCCCTTGAACTCATCAAGCCCGTCTGCCGGTGGGACCGTGGCTCCTGGAATTTCCATACAGGCGAACGCAGGAAATGGAACGACATCCAGAACCTCGGCAAGGACCGAGAACTTGTCACCAAGCACCTCTTGACCGAATACCGGATGCAGTCCCAGCGCTGAGGCTTCGGACCGAAGTCGTCACGCAGCATTCGCGACACCTCTGCTCGCGATCCACTCGAGGGCGGCACGGACAGCGATTGTTCCCGAGTCAACTGCTCGAACGCCTGAACTGCGACGAGGACTCACCGCTGTGCAACCTCCTCAGGACACAGACGATGCCTGACGGTGTCATCAAAGACGATTCCTTGCTCCGCACCCTGCAGAACAGCATCACCGACGGAGCCTTCCCCGAAAGTCCCACCTGATGCACGGAGTCGGGATCGCCAGCCTCAGTTACGCCATGGACTCGATCGTCGAATCGTCGACGCACAACAATGGCGAACCAGACGTCGAGACCTTCGTCCGAGGCCTCAAGTCGATCAAGCCGGTCTGCAGGTGGTCGTCAGGAACCTGGGAGTTCGGCAACGGCGTCACCCGAGAGTGGAACGAGATCCAGAACACCACAAAGGACCCACAGTTGCTGACGAGTTACCTGCTGTTCGAATTGCGACGCCGCTCCAACAACTAACCCATCGTCTAGAGGTTTTCCATCAACCACGCCTCCGTGACGAGGACGAATTCGAGTGAACTCTTCCCCGACACCTTCCGGGTCGGCTTGTTCGGAGGTCGGTGGTCCGAAATGCAATCGGTTGCCGAATGCTGCGCAGCGCGAAAGCCGACCACCATCAGTGCTGCATTTCGTGCATGTCCCCCGAGTTCGTTCGATCCGCGCATGTCCGAACGGGACACCACGTCAAGATTTCGCCAACGTTGTTCAAGCGAATCCTTGGCTCGCTGGAGGGTTTTCTCGCACAGTGAATAGTGGCAAACCTTGGTCCCGCGGCAATCCCGCGTTTCGACCTCTTCCACATCCTGCTCCCGTGGCAACAGGCGTTCGAGGTCGAGCTCTGTTGCAAGCAAGACGACGTGGCGCTTCACCGGGACGTCGAGTCGGGAGAAGAAGGCGTTCATGCTCCGGAACAAGCCCTGCGTGAAGGTTGCGCCTCTGGCAGGATCCCCACACGCGTTGTCGGTCATTGCTTCGATCAGGTCAGTTGCCCACCCGACCGTCTCGGGTGCCTTCGAACCCGACCAGTTGGAACCGCCCTCCCATCGGTACTCCAGGTGGTCGACAAGTTGCTCGAACTGGACTGCGTCAAGGCCGAACGAGATCAAACCCTCAGCCAACTGGCCCACCATTTTCAGGCCGTTGGTCGTCGTGTCGTACAGGCACAGGTACGCAATCAGGGATTGTTCGACCGGAATCACCGCACTGCGATCCTGTTCGGGCACCCGAGACAGCCATTCGACCAGAAATGGGATGGTCCGCACGAAGGTGGTGCCTTGATCGTGGGCCTCGACGTATCGACACAGGCGTAGGACGCATGCCGCATCGTTGATGAAGGGGACAAGCGGCCACTCGCTCACACCTCGCTCTGCAACCTCAAGTGCGGTCGTCCAATCCGGGTTCGCAGCGAGGTTCTCGAAGTAGTCATTCCAGTCGCCTACCAACGGCTGGGGAGCCGATCCCCGTACCAGTCCTTGAAGGGCCGTGAGAAGCGGCGAGGCGTCGGTAGGCACCTGGTTGCGGACCTCGGTGGCGGCGCCTTCCAGTACTGCTAGCGCCCGTTGTGCGGCGGCGAGGCTGTCAAGACGACGAGCTGCGTACAACGCTGACCAGACAACCTCGTAGACGGGATCTGCGTTCTCGGCTAATTCGAGAGCTTCGTCATCACGACCTTGATCGAGCAACTCCCTCAGTTGGGAGGCAATGTCCGAGGTGGTTGTCTCCGGGGGGGGTGCCTCTTCGAACTCCACACAGAGGTCGCCGAGAATGCGCTCTGTGTCGTCGTCAATCGCTATGTCGGCGACGATGCCGGCACGCAAGCTTGACGGGTCGTGGCCTCGTTCTGTGTAGGACAGTGCAAGGAGCAGCAAGCCCGACTGGGAACGAATCTGGCCCGGGCTGGTCAGTAGTCGCCGATGGTGGTCTGGCAGTTGCGCAAAGTTGGCCTTTACCGACTCGGTGTCGATGCCTGGTGCCGGTCGTAGGTGGACTCGGTCGACGGCTTGGGCCAGGAGGTCAGTGACCGATGCCGGTCGGTTGATGAGAAGCAGTTCGTTGACTTGCGGGTGGGCAAGTACCGCTGCCGGTCCGTCAAACCGGCTCAGCAGTTCAAGTTCCATGAATCGCACGTTGACGATGTCAAGGCCAAGCCTTCGAAGGTCGTCCAGAGCCTCGTCGGCGCCGTCTCGTTGCGCGGTGCGGACTGACATCCGGTAGTCGTGGAGGGCCTCGGCGAGTCCCCGGGTAGGTCGGAACTTGCTGACGGGACGTGATCCCCATAGAGCCATTAATCGCCCCAAGGATTCCGATACGGCGAAGTCCATGCCGACCGTCAGAAGGTCGACTCGAATGCAGGCTCGCCCATCGGCAACAGTCGCCACTGCGCTGTCTCCAGGGTCGGCGGGATCCAGTGGCGTTGGTTGGCCGCGGTAGTCCGTATAGCTCACTCCGACATGGGCGAGCACTTCTTCCCGGACTTGTTCGAGTGATTCGTCCAGGGCGAGTACATACCAGCGGGTGTCTGCCTCGCTGGTGCTCCATGGGAGTACGACGAGTCCCGACGGGTCAGCGCAACTTCGTTCGGCAAGCCGACTTGCCGCATTCGCACCATCAGGGCGAATGCGATTGGGATCGGCGAAGAACGAGTCGAAGGAACCCATTGGGGTCAATCCCGGCCAGGCGGCATGTAGCGGTCGAGGTACTCGATCCGTGCCCGCTGGACGTCATCGGTCTCGAGTACCAGCGAAATGGTCTCGTCGTTCACCTCAACTCCATTTTGGGTGAAGTTCATCGATCCATCCAGGTAGTAGGCGTCGCTGAGAAGTGCCTTGGTGTGGAGTTCGTCCCTCTCTAGTGCATGGACGCTTCCATCTACTCCGAGTTGGTTGGCCTTCATCATCAGGCGCTGCTTGAAGTTGGCGTTGTGGAGGTCGTCGTTGGTGACGACGATGACGGTCGATCCCTGGGCCGCCAGTTCGACCAGCACCTCGCTGAGGCGGATCTTGCGTGGACCCCAACGAGGGCTGATGGCAGCGAAGCCCATGCCGGTGTTGTCGAGGACCGGTATGTCGCTGACCCACGCTGAGACAAGCCAGAGGTGCGAACTCGGGCAGATGAACTCGGCCGCGAAGAGGCTTTGGAGGAGATCGCGAACCTGCGAGTTGCAGTAGACCGAGTCTTTCCTAATCACCCGGGAGGTCATCCCATCATCTCCGGGACTTCCAGTTCCAGGCTCATGCCCGACT
>DPMC01000168.1 GCA_003541675.1 Acidimicrobiaceae bacterium
TTTGCAAGCAGGGGGTCGTGGGTTCGATTCCCATCAGCTCCACCATGAATCGTCGTCTGTCGATAACCGGATGACCACGGATCGTGACGCTCAGGATCAGGCGTTGTTGACCGGGCTACGGACTGCCTGCCTCCCACTGCCCGGTGTCGAGGAGCGGATAAACCACGGCATGCCTACCTTCGCCGTGGTCAGGCGTACGGCCTTCTGCAACCTGCACCACCATCAGGAGGACGACCGTCCCACCCTGTGGTTCAAGGCGGCAGCCGGGGTACAGGCCGAGCTGGTCGACCAGGAACCGGACCGGTTCTTCGTCCCCCCCTACGTGGGCCCCCGGGGATGGGTCGGCCTGCGGCTCGACGTGGACCTCGACTGGGACGAGGTGGCCGCCGTGGTCGAGGATGCCTGGCGCCTCGTCGCCACCAAGCGCCAGCTGGCCGAACGGGACAACGTCTGATCACCGGATCAGGCGTCAGGGAGCCTGCTGGTCAGCCGATGTGTCCGGTCAGGACGTTGACGGTGTTGGCGCCGATCTCCGCCACCGCGTAGCCACCTTCCATCACATACAGGGTGGGCAGGCCCAGGGCGCCAATACGGCGGCCCACCTCCAGGTAGTCAGCGGTGGCTAGGCGGAAGAAGCTGATCGGATCGCCCTCGAAGGTGTCCACGCCCAGCGACACCACCAGGGCATCTGGTCGGTGGGCGAGGATCCGCCGGCAGGCATCGTCTAGGGCCGTCGACCATTCGGCGAAGCCCGTGCCGGGGCGCATCGGATAGTTGGCGGTGCAGCCCTCTCCGAGACCGGCCCCCGTCTCGTCCTCATAACCGAGGAAGTACGGGAAAGCGTCGGCCGGGTGCCCGTGGAGCGACGTGAAAAGCACGTCGGCCCGCTCCCAGAAGATGCCCTGGGTGCCGTTGCCGTGGTGGAAGTCGATGTCCAGTACCGCCACCCGATCGGCTCCGTCGACGAGGAACCCCTCTGCGGCGATGGCCGCGTTGTTCAGGAAGCAGTAGCCGCCGAACTGGTCGGACGACGCATGGTGGCCCGGCGGCCTGCACAGTCCGAAGGCCGCCGGCGACCCGGCGGCGACAAGGCGCTGCCCGGTCTGGGCAATTGCCGCAGCAGCCGATGCGGCCCTCCACGTCCCGGCGGTGATCGCCGTCTCAGCGGCGAGGGCGAAGTACCCCAGCCGACCATCGGGCTCAAGGGGCACCCGATCGTGGCGGAGTCCCCGCACCGGAAACATCGTGGGGATGGCGTCGCCCGTATGCCCGGATGCCGTCCAGTCCTCCCAGAACGTCCGTAGGAAGTCGACGTAGGCAGGATCGTGGACCCGAACGACCCCATCCAGGTCGACCGGCTCAGGATCATGACGGTCCTCGAACCCGGCCGCATCCAGGGCGGCCACCACGTGGTCCCATCGTTCTGGACACTCGAATGGCCGAACCAGGCCACCCTCGAAGAGTTCCGCGGACGGGAAATGGGCACGGTGATCGTCGCTCAGGATGACCTGCATGCCGTCACCGTAGGTGGGCCGCCGGTTCAGCGTTCCTCCAACTGCATCCGCAGGGCATCAGTGACCCCGCCGCCCAGGTAGAGGTCGCTCCCGGGTGGCAGGAGGCCGCGTTCCTCCAGGCGGTTCATGACCCGCAGGACGATGGCGCAGTAGCGGGCCGCGCCGAAGACCTCGTGCCAGCGCACACCCACAGCCCGGCGTCCCAACGCCCGCTCGTACACCCCGACCAGCTCCTCCCGGGAGGGCTCGCCGTCCAGGCGGGGATTCCCGCAGGCCTCGTGGATCCACCGGTCGAAGCTCAAGAACCATCCCAGGTCGAACTCCGCCGGGGCGATGGTCGCCCCCTCAAAGTCGGTCGTGCAGGCCGGCCTGGCTCCATCCCAGAAGATGTTCCCCAGCCTGCAGTCACCCCAGCAGAGAGCCGGTGGAGCATCGGGTGGAACCTCGGCCCTGAGCCTCCGCCAACCTTCGGCCAGGGTCGGATGCAGGCGCCCTCGCAACTCGCCCGTGGCGAACTCCTCCCACAGGTCCAGTTGGCGAAGGTTCGTGGGCTCACACCCCTCCGGGACCAGGTGGCCGAGGCCGGCGGTCATCCAGTCCACCCGGTTCACCGTGGCGATGGTTTGCGCCGCCGCCTCGTTCATGGCCCGCCTGCGCTCAGGCGTGGCCTCCGCATAGAAGCCCTTGGCCACGTAGGCCGGATCCTCCCGCGGTATGTCGCCGGCTACGAAGCCGGTCACGAAGAACGGTCCACCCAGGATCTTCCCGTCCGGCTCGAAGCCGATTGACGGGGCCACGGGCACCTCGGAGTGGTCCTCCAGTCCCCGCAGCACCCGCCACTGCAGCTCCACCTCGACGGTGGTGGTCGGCGACTGCGCCGGGTAGATGGCCGCCTCCGGAGGCTCCCGCCTCACGACGAAGCGCTCCTCCACCTCCCGGCCATCCTTCTCGACGACGGCAGGCAGGATCAGCGTCTCTCCCGAGTAGCCGCCCTCGGGTCGGACCGGTGCCGCCAATCGCACGGCCCCGACCCCGTCGTCAGAGAGGCGGTCGACCAGCCATTCCTCCAATGCCCGGAGGTCCAGGTCTTCGTCCAGCGGGCCCCTGAGGTGGTCTGGCACTATCCGCCGGTCCGATCAGTCGCCCCGCGCCACGCTGGATGGCCGGTAGAAGGTGAGCATCTGGACGACACCACCGCCCACGCCGAGCAGCAGCGCAATCCACAGCCCGGTCATGCCGTCGAGGTCGTCGGCGATGCCCAGGACATCATCCACCGACCAGGAGCCGGGACCAGTGGTAGCTGACACGAGAGCGGCCACCGAGAGCACGAAGACGTACTCCCAGCCCTCCTTGATGATGAAGAACCCGTTGCTGCGATGCGACGTCCAACCGGCGACGGTCATCACGCCGATGAC
>DPMC01000188.1 GCA_003541675.1 Acidimicrobiaceae bacterium
TACGTGGCCAGAGACGACGGGCTGCCGTCGGAGGTGGCCGATTGGGAACCCGATGCCGCCCTGTACGCAGACGATCAGGGAACGGCCGACGTACGAGTCCTGATCGAGGAGGCTCCGGGCTGGTTGGCTCCCGGTGGCGCGCTGGTCCTGGAGATGGCGCCCGACCAGATCGGTGTAATGGCCGACCTAGCCCGGTCCAGCGGGTTTGTCGACGTGGTCGTCTATCGGGACCTGGCGGACCGGGACCGGGCCCTGGTGGCCCGCCGACCGTGATGCTGGACACGCAGTGATGCTGAGCGCGCCGTGATACTGGATGTATCGACGGATCCGGCCGGGGCGGTGGACGCCGCGGTGGCGTGTCTGCGGGCGGGTGGGGTGGTGGTGCTGCCCACTGAGACCGTCTATGGCGTGGCGGCCCTAGCCGATGATTCCTCGGCCGTCGCGGAACTATTCGTGCGAAAGGGTCGACCGACCGATCGACGGGTGGCAGTGCTGGTCGCCGACCTGGATCAGGCCCGGTCGCTGGCCGTTGTCGATGAGCGTACGATCGCGCTGGCTGAGGTGGCATGGCCGGGCCCGTTGACCATGGTGCTCCCGACAGTTCCGGGATCCGACGAGGCCACGGTGGGGGTGCGTTGTCCCGACCATGCCCTGGTGCAGGCCGTCGCGACGTCCGTCGGGCCGATCGCCACCACATCGGCCAACCGGTCGGGCGACCCCACACCTGCCGATGCCGCATCGGCGGCCGCATCTCTGGGCGGGGACCTGCTAGTGCTGGACGGTGGCCGGTGCACCGGGATGCCCTCCACGGTGGTCGACCTGACCGTCGATCCGGCGGTCATCCTCCGGGAGGGCACGGTCACCGTTGCTGATCTGGAGGCGGCCGGAATCCGGGTAGAGCCGGGATCGGCCGGCCCCGGAGACGACCGCTAGCCTCGACTCATGGCCACCATTGCCGTCGGTTCCGATCACGCCGGATACGCGCTCAAGGAGCAGTTGGCCGGGGAGTTACGAGATCTCGGCCACGAGGTGCTCGACCTGGGCGCCCACTCGTCCGAGCGGGTCGATTACCCGGACTTCGGTGCAGCGGTGGGCCGGGCGGTGGTCGGCGGCGACGCCGAACTAGGCCTGTGCGTGTGTGGGTCTGGCATCGGCATTGCCATGGCGGCCAACAAGGTTCCCGGGGTTCGGGCCGCGACCGTGCATGACGTCACGTCGGCTCGCCTGACACGTCAGCACAATGATGCCAACGTGATTTGCCTCGGCGAACGCCTGATCGGGCCCGAGGTGGCATCCGAAACCCTCCGGGCCTGGCTGGATGCCGAATTCGAGGGCGGTCGCCACACCGGGCGTATCGACAAGTTGTCCGACCTCGACGGTTCGCTCGACCGGCACGCCGCGGACTGATCGGCGACCTCGATGCACACCTTGCAGTTCGCGGTCCTCTCGGATCTCGAGACGATCACCCCGGTCGATCCCCTCCTAGACGATCCGATCCTCGACGACGGCGACCACGACCGGTTCTCGCACTACGCCCGCAAGTCCGACATCGTCGAGTCGGCGGTGACCGGTAAGCCGGTGGTGGCCCTGTGCGGAAAGGTCTGGGTGCCAGGCCGTGATCCGGACCGCTTTTCGGTCTGTCCAACGTGCCGGGAGATCTACGAGAAGCGAAAGGCCGACGAGCTGGGCGGCTGACGCCCCTCTCGACAGTTCCTCCCATGGGCATGATCCGAACGTTGCGAGCCGTGGTGCGCTTGCGTCGCCCGGTGGGCGATCGGACGGCCCGACGCCTGCGGGGTGCCGCCAATGTCGACGACCTACGGGAGATGGCCCGCCGTCGTCTCCCGGCCGGTGTATTCGACTACATCGACGGCGGGGCCGAGGACGAGCTGACGCTGGACCGCAACGTCCAGGCCTTCCAGGAGATGACGTTTCGGCCGCGGGTACTGCAGGGTCTCGACGAGTTGGATACCTCGACCACGTTGTTGGGGCGCCCGCTGGCCTTCCCGCTGGTGTTGGCGCCCACCGGATTCACCCGCATCGCCGATCCGGCTGGCGAGCTGGCCGTGGTCCGGGCTGCCGGGCGGGCCGGCATTCCGTTCACCCTCTCGACCATGGGGACCCGATCAATCGACGAGTGTGCGGCGGTGGCCGGACCGGGCGCCCGGTTGTGGTTCCAGGTGTACGCCTGGCGCGACCGCAACCTCATCCGGGCCCTGTTGGACCGCGCCGCGGCGGCCGGCTTCGAGGCCATCTGCCTGACAGTCGACACGGCCATGCTGGGTCGACGGGAGCGTGATGTCCGGCGGGGCCTGACCTTGCCACCGGAGATCGGGCCCGGGACCTTTCTGGACGGGATACGCCGTCCGGGTTGGACGTGGCGTTTCCTGCGATCCGATCCGATCCGGTTCGCCAACGTGGAGGGGCTGGCCAACGATGGGGCCGGCGCTCGGCCCGGCGAGATCACCGAAACGGGGGGTGCCCCGGGAGCCGGTGAGAGGGCGGTGGACCTGGCCGGGTACATGAACGCCCAGTTCGACCATGGCCTGTCTTGGGACGACGTGGCGTGGCTGCGCACCGTCTGGGACGGGCCGATCCTCGTGAAGGGCATCCAGTCGGTGGTCGACGCCGTGCTGGCCGTCGAACACGGGGTGGAGGGGATCATCCTGTCGAACCATGGTGGACGCCAGCTCGACACGGCCCCAGCACCCTTTGATCTGGTGCCAGCGGTGGCCAGTGCAGTGGCCACCGCGGTAGCTGAAGCGGGAACTGGTCGGATCGAGGTGATCTGCGACGGAGGTATCCGTCGGGGGTCCGACATCGTCAAGGCGGTGGCTGCCGGCGCCGACGCCACGATGGGTGGGCGCCTCTTCCTCTATGCGTTGGCGGCGGCCGGCGAGCAGGGCGTGGACCATGTTCTGGAGTTGCTCCGCTCGGGCACCGAACGCACCATGGCCCTCGTGGGGGCCTCCACGGTCGACCAACTGGGTCCGGATCTGTTGGAGTCCCGCTGAGGAAAGCTCCTACCCGGTTGCTGTTCAGGAAGTGGGAGCGGACAGTGGCCGACGGTTGAAGGTGGTGCCCGGGCGTTCGGCGCCCCGGAAGGCACCCACCACTGCGGTGCGCTCCGCGTCGAAATGGGCGACCTCGTTGGCGCTGGCCACCGAGCAGTACGGGTCGGTGGGGCCGTCCTCGCCGGAGGGGTCGCCACCCGGCGGCGTGACCTCGACCCGGCTGATTGACGTGTAGTCGAGGCGAAAGCCGGCGCCGTCATTGCCGGCGACATGGGCGAGGATGGTACGGATCGTCCCGCCATGGCAGGCCACCAGCACCCGTTCGCCCGGCGGGTTGCGGCAGAGGTCGTCCCAGGTGGCTACCACCCGGTCGCGGAACGCCTCGGGGGAGTCCCACCCGATCTCGTCGTACCGCTTCTCGCAGATCTGGTCCCAGTACGCGCCGCCCTGGGTGGGCAGCAGTTCGGTGGGTAGGTAGGTGTGGGCGCCGCGGTCGATCTCGTCGAGGTCGTTGACGACCCGGGGGGTAA
>DPMC01000208.1 GCA_003541675.1 Acidimicrobiaceae bacterium
GACGGGACATTGGGCATCGGCCACCCGAGTGCCGTTGGCCGGTGGGAACAGGTTTGGCGGACCGACAACTAGTTGGTAGCTACGAGTAGTTAGTTGGTGTTGTGGGGGTCGTGTCCAATGGGCACGGCCCCCACAACTGCCGTCCTGTCGGGCGTCGCGGGAGGGTGCAGGATTGTCGTTGTGAGGGGCGCCGCATAGAACAGGTCATGACTGGGACTCAGGTGACCTGAGTTGATCCCGAAAGGACGGAGATGCCGAAGATCCTCGCGATTCGCCTGACGCGTCTCGTCGTGACCGTGATCGTGGTCTCCTTCGTTACTTTCGTCGGCACCAACGTCCTACCGGGCGACCCCGTCAACGCTCTGATCCCGATCGATGCTCAGCAAGATCGGGAGTTCGTCGAACAGATCCGGGAGGAATGGGGTCTGAACGACCCGATGATCGTCCGCTACGGACGGTGGCTGGGCGACGCAGTGCAGGGAGACCTCGGCCGTTCCCTCGTTACCGGACAGCCGGTGACCGATGAGATCACCCACCGGTTGCCGATCACCCTCGAACTAATGGCCGTTGCCGTTGGCTTCTCACTCCTGATAGCGGTTCCCCTGGGGGCGTTCACCGGCTACCGGGAGGGGCGAAGATCAGATCGCGTGGTCAGCGGGTTTGCCCAAGCTGGGCTCAGTTTGCCCGTATTCGTCACCGGGCTGATCCTCATCTACGTGTTTGCCCTAAGACTCCAATGGTTCCCCGCTGTCGGATGGAACAGGCTCAGTGACGGGCTAGGACCCAACCTTAAGAGTGTGGCCCTCCCTGCACTGTCGTTGGCCGTCACAGAGATCGCTGTCTATACGCGGGTCCTTCGATCCGACATGATCGCCACCCTCAAGGAGGACTACATCCTTTCAGCGCGAGCGAAGGGGCTGACCGACCGGTTTATTCTCTTCCGGCACGGTCTCCGACCCAGCCTCCTCACGCTCGTCACGGTGGTCGGCCTGAACATCGGATTCTTGGTCGGCGGGTCGCTCGTGATCGAGTACCTGTTCGCCATTCCGGGCCTTGGAAAGCGTCTATTTTCGGCGATCCAACAACGTGACTTCATGATGGTCCAAGCCATCACAGTCCTCATTACCGTCTTCTACGTGATTGTCAACACGGCCACCGACCTCGTCTACATGGTCGTCGACCCCCGGATACGGAGGACGAACTAAGTGTCCAAGCTCGGCCTGCCACCGGTACCGGTCCAGACCCGGGTCCCGTCGACACTCCGGCGGGGGCCAAGGAACGCCGAGCAGATGTTCCCGGGTTCGTCCCGGAAAAGTCGGTTCGGGAACTTGTTCGGGAAGATGCCGTGGCTGACCAAGATCTGCTTCCTATGGCTGATTTTGGTGGTCCTCGCGGCAGCACTGGCTGACCTGATCCCCGGCCTAGCCGACCCCAACTACCAGGGTTTCGTCTTCGGCGACGGGAAGACCAACGAGGGTCCGACGGCCAGCCACTGGCTGGGTACCGACAATGTCAGCCGCGACATCCTCGCCCGGCTGATCTACGGAGCCAGGGTCTCGCTCATCTTCGCCTTCTCGCTAGTAGCAGTAGGAATCGTCGTCGGCGGCACACTTGGATCGATCGCCGGCTATTTCCGGGGACTCCTCGAGACCTTTCTGATGGCTCTCGTGGATACCTGGCTGTCGTTCCCAGCTCTCATCGGTCTGGTGTTCATCACAACGATGCTTGGAATGCGCAACCTCGTAGTCCTAGTCCTGGTCGGTGCCGTCTTCGTCTGGCCGTCGTACACACGAATTGCCCGTGCCACCGCCCTCTCGGTCAGCGGGCAGGCCTTTGTCACCGCGGCAAGGGCCATTGGCACCAGCAGGAAACGGATTTTGGTTCGGGAAATTTTCCCCAACGTTTTGCCCGCGCTCCTCGCCTACTCGTTGGTCGGCCTCCCAGTTCTGATCATCCTTGAGTCGACGCTGTCTTTTCTCGGTCTCGGGGTAGAGATCCCAACAGCCTCCTGGGGGGGGATGATCAACCAGGCCCGCCAGGACCTCCTTATCAACATCTGGCCTGCCGTGTGGCCTGCCGCGACGCTGTTCATGACGGTCTATTCGTTCAACAATCTCGCCGACTGGGTTCGGGCACAAGCGGCCGCCCGGTCCGCTGCGATCTGAAATGGAATCGCTCTGATGGCCGTCTCAGAAGAACCCACATACACCTCGACATCGTCTGAGTCGATGGGGGGATCGGAGATCCTTCGCGTCGAGGATCTCCATACGAGCTTCTTCCTGCCGATCGGCGAACTGCAGGCTGTCCGCGGGGTCAGTTTCAGCCTTAGGCGCGGGCGGTCCCTGGGCATCGTTGGTGAGAGCGGTTCAGGCAAGTCGGTTCTCGCCCGGTCGATTATGGGCCTCAACCTGGGTTCCAACGTCAAGACCAGCGGATCGGCCTTCTTCGATGGCCGCGACCTCCTCGCGCTGTCCCGCCGGGAAATGCGAAGCCTGTGGGGAACAGAGATCGCCATGATCTTCCAGGACCCCATGACCTCGCTGAACCCAATGGTCAAGATCGGACGCCAGGTCATCGAACACCTGAGGCAACACAAGAAGGTGGGCCGCAGTGAAGCAAAGCAGACCGCTCTCGACCTTCTCAACGAGGTACGGATTCCAGAAGCTGAATCCAGAATCGATCGGTTGCCCCACGAGCTCAGTGGCGGCATGCGCCAGAGGGTCTCCATCGCCAGCGCCCTGGCCTGCGAGCCGTCGCTGCTCTTTGCCGACGAGCCGACCACCGCTCTGGACGTAACCGTCCAGCATCAGATCCTCAACCTGTTGAGCCGCGAGCAACGCCAGCGCAACATGACCATGGTGATGGTGACCCACGACCTTGGGGTCATTGCCGGTCGAACCGACGACACCCTCGTCATGTACGCAGGCAAGGTCGTGGAACAGGCTCCGACGGACGAAATCTTCGAAAAGACCCAACACCCGTACACCGAAGCGCTCATGCGTTCGATTCCGCGAACAACCCATGCAAGCCATACGCCGTTGGCAGCGATCACCGGCCGCCCACCGGTGGCCACCCACCTTCCAGTTGGTTGTGCGTTCAGTCTCCGTTGCCCGTATGTGCAGCCAAAGTGCAACGAGGAGGACCCACCACTGGTTTCGCTTGGCACCTCAGGGCATAAGTCAGCCTGCTGGTATCCGGTGGGGTCTGATGCCAACCGTGAGGCGTTCGAACGGAACCTCGCCGACCGGTTACCGCAGGCACTTGCCGTGGCCGAAGCCCTAGACGCTGATCAGAGTCCGGGAACACCGGCAGAACTTCCGGATGGAGGGATCGCCTAATGGCTGGATCAGGGAAGGCCCATCTTCGTCCCGCCGGCGAAGTGCTGGTCCAGGTTGAGGATCTGGTAGTCGAGTTTCCGGCGGCCAAAAAACGCACCGTGAAAGCAGTGAGTGGGATCAGTCTGGACGTCAAGGCCGGGGAGACACTCGGCCTTGTCGGTGAGTCGGGCTGCGGAAAGTCGACTGTTGCTCGTTCCCTTATCCAGCTTCCTCCGCCTAAGAGCGGGTCGGTGGTCCTGGACGGCGTCGAATTGACCGAGTTGTCCGAGGGGCAGCTAAGAACTCACCGGACCGGACTCCAGATGATTTTCCAGGACCCGATCAGCTCCTTGAATCCCCGCCGTCGGGTTGCCGAGATCATTGCTGAACCGCTGCGGGTCTGGGGCCCCCACGACGAAAACGAGCAGGCCGAGATCGTTGACCGGATGCTGCACGCCGTTGGTATCGACCCGGAGGTCGCCCGGGACAAGCGACCCCACGAGTTTTCAGGTGGTCAGTGCCAACGGATTTCCATTGCTCGGAGCCTGGTCCTCGGACCCCAAGTTCTCATCTGCGATGAACCGGTCAGTGCGCTCGACGTCAGTGTTCAGGCACAGATCCTCAA
>DPMC01000232.1:0-7001 GCA_003541675.1 Acidimicrobiaceae bacterium
CCGCTGACGTCGAGGCTCACGAACTCGTAGGCATGCTGGACGCTGCCGCCCACCTCCTCGATGGCCAGCGCCTCGAGATCCGCGTCGCTGAGCTGCACCTTGCGGTCGGCCAGTTCCTTGAACCGGGTGAACGCTGAGTTCAGCGCGTCGCCGTGGATGTCGTGGCCCAGCTTCTGGAGGGCGTCACGGAAGGCGGCACGCCCTGAGTGCTTCCCGAGCACCAGCTGGCTTTCGCCCTGACCCACGGCGGCCGGGTCCATGATCTCGTAGGTGGTCCGCTCGTTGAGTACGCCGTGCTGGTGGATCCCCGCCTCGTGGGCAAAGGCGTTGCGGCCCACCACGGCCTTGTTGTACTGCACCGGGTAACCGGTGAGACGGCTGACGATCCGACTGGACTTCGCCAACTCCTCGGTCCGGATGTCCACCTCCAGGCCCGGGTACGAATCCGGCCGGGTCCGCAGGGCCATGACGATCTCCTCCATGGCTGCGTTGCCGGCCCGCTCGCCGATGCCGTTGATCGTGCATTCAACCTGGCGGGCACCGGCCTCCACGGCGGCCAACGAGTTGGCCACGGCCAGGCCGAGGTCGTTGTGGCAGTGGGTCGAGATCACATAGTCGCCGCTGACTCGCTCCCGGATCGCACGGATGCGCTCGGACCACTCCAGCGGGGTGGCGAAGCCGACAGTGTCGGGGATGTTCAGCGTGCCGGCTCCGGAGTCGACCGCCGCCTGGAGCACGTCGCACATGAAATCGAAGTCCGACCGCGAGGCATCCTCGGGGCTGAACTCGACGTCGTCGGTGTACTCCCGGGCCCGACCGACCGCCGAGATGGCCTCGGCCAGCACCTGGTCGGGGCTCATCTTGAGCTTGTGCTCCATGTGGGTGGGGCTCGTGGCGATGAACGTGTGGATGCGACGATTGGTCGCCGGCTCGATGGCCTCCCAGCACCGGTCGATGTCCTTGTGGGCGGTGCGCGACAGCCCGCAGATGGTGGGACCCTCTACGGACGAGGCAATGGCGTGCACGGCCTCGAAGTCGCCTTCGCTGGCGATGGGGAAACCGGCCTCGATGTAGTCCACGCCCAGGCGGGCCAACTGCTCGGCGATCTCCAACTTCTCACCCACGTCCAGCGAGATGCCGGGCGACTGCTCGCCATCACGCAGCGTGGTGTCGAAGATGATCACCCGATCGGCACTGGTCTGCTCGCTCATGGTCTGCTCGCTCATGGCTTGTACTCGTTTCCGAGGGGGCGCCGTGGTGGCGACCCCGTCCGTCTCGTGTTCTGTCGGTCTCGTAGTGGTTCTGGTCGATGCGATCGGGACCCGGCTCCCAAAAGTCCTGTCCCTGCGAAGCCCTGCCCCTGAAAAGCAGGAAACCCCCCGGCCCCGGAGGGCGCAGGAGGTTCGGGCGAACGCGTATGTGAGGCGTTCGCCCTAGGTCAGCAGCAGGAGGTTGAGGATCGGTCGCATCGCCGTTCAGTGTAGACGGGGCCGCTCGACCGATTGCAACCCCATTTGGCGACCCACAGGCCACGCCAGTCCAGCAATGGGATCCAGGATCGCCGCCATGGATCCATGGTGCATGATGGGCGACCCGCTGGCCCAGTTCTTTCGGTGTGCGATCCGTCGCACATGTTCCGGTCAGGTAGCCGTCTCGGTGCCCTCGCCGGGTTCAGTCGGTGATGTGGAATCCGAACCGGTCGGCGAAGAAGGCCAGCTCGGCTTCCAACGCCCGGACCACGTTGGCCGCCTTCCGGAATCCGTGACCCTCGTCCGGGAACTCGATCAACTCGAAGGGCACGCCACGACTCGCCAGCGCGTCGGCCATGGCGTGGGCCTGGGCGGGAGGGACCACACGGTCCTCGGATCCCTGCAACAACAGCAACGGCGTGGAGAGCCGGTCCACGTGGTGGATGGGCGACCGCTCCCGGTAGACGGCCTCGTCTTGGGGCCACCGCCCGACCAGCCGATCCAGGTAGCGGGCCTCGAACTTGTGGGTGTCAGCGGCCAACGCGGCCAGGTCGGCCACCCCGTAGCGGCTGGCCCCCGCGGCGAAGACGTCGTGGAAGGTCAGGGCGGCCAGCACGGTGAACCCACCGGCGCTCCCGCCCCGAATGGCCAATCGGTCGCCGTCCACCCGACCGGCCGCCGGGCGACTGCTCGACGACAGGTACCGGGCCGCAGCCACGCAGTCCTCGACGTCGAGGACCCCCCACCCGCCGCGAAGCCGGTGTCGGTAGGGCCGGCCGTACCCCGTGGAACCCCGGTAGTCGACATCAGTTACCGCGAAGCCCCGACTGGTCCAGTAGGCGATGGCCAGTTGCAGTTGGGTTCGCACCGAGCCGGTCGGCCCGCCATGGACGAGCACGATCAGCGGCGGCCGCTCGTCGACCGGCCCGTCGTGGTCGGGGCTGGTCGGCGGATACACGATGGCGTGGGCCTGCTCGTCGCCCGAGGTGGGGAACATGACCTGTTCGGGCACCGGGAGCCATCCCGGGCCGAGGCCGAGGTCACGGGGCGCCCGGATCACCTCGGAACCAGAACAGGTGACGGCCACCAGTGCGGGCTCGGTGGTCCACGATGCCGCCACCAGAGCCACGCCGCCGTCCAACGCGGCCAGCGACCCGATTGACGTGGCCGGTGTCCCGGCCGACAGCGGTTCGACGTCGGCGACGTTCCCCTCTGCGGCTGACCCGTCGAAGGAAAGCACGGCCAGACGGTCCACCCCGTCCTCCCGGCGGGCGAACCACACGTCGTCTCCCACCAGCGCATAGCGCGACAGTCCGAACACCCACTGGGGGGTGGCCACCTCGAAGGCCCCGGAGGTCAACTGCTCCAGCGCGTCGGTGTCCGGGGCCACCCGGTACAGGTGCCACCAGCCGTCCCGGTCGGTGACCACGTGCAGCACGCCGTCGGCCCGCCATTCCGGCTGGAAGAATGACTCTCCCGCTTCATGGGCACCTGTCTCCGAGGGAGGGTCCACCCTCCGGGCGCCGCTCAGGTGAGCATCGGAGGACAGGTCCCCCAACCAGAGTTCAGTGTCGTCCCACGGCAGGTCGGGATGGTTCCACTGGATCCAGGCCAGACAGCCGCCGTCAGGCGAGACCCGCGGCGACGACACGAAGTCGGGCCCCGAGACCAGCACCTCGACCCGTTGGGAGCCGTCCATGGCCACCGCGACCAGCTCGTTGGTCGGTTCCGAATCGGCGCCTGTCTGCGGATCCCCGATGTGGGCCTCGCGGACGCAGACGTACCACCGACCGTCCGGGGTGATCCGCCCGTCGGCGTAACGCAGGCCCCGGACAACCTCGGGCTCCGGGGTGAGTATGACCGGTTCGACGTCAGGGCGACCGGGTTCCCGACGGATGAGACGTTCATCGGAACGGTCGCTGTGCACCAGCACGCCGTCGGTCACCCACCAGGCACCGCCGCCGTACTCGTGGACCCCGGTTCGGACGTCGACCCCGGCCGGAACCGCATCGGCCACCACTCCGTCGGAACCGCGCCGGACCACCACGGTCCGCCCGCCCTCGTCGGGACGGGACTCGGCCCACCACACGCTGCTACCGAGGGTGTTCCCGTCGGGGCCGGCGTCAACGACCACCTCACCCAGCCCTGCCGCTCCAGCCACCAGGAGTTCCGCACTGATGGGCGACGGCCAGGCGCCATAGGGCTGTATTGAGAGTTCCACCAGGTCAACCGGCCAGCAGGTTGCCGATCCGGGTCAGGCCTTCGACCAGATCGTCGTCACCCAGGGCGAACGACAGCCGGGCGTAGCCGGGAGCCCCGAAGGCCTCGCCCGGCACGATGGCTACCTTGGCCTCGTCGAGGATGATCGCCGCCAACGCCGACGTGGTGGTGGGGACCCGTCCACCAATCTCCCGGCCGAGGAAGGCCGTCAGGTCGGGGAAGGCGTAGAAGGCGCCTTGGGGTGTCAGCAGGTCGACCCCGTCGATGGCCCGGAGCATGTCGGTCATGGTCCGGCGGCGACGGTCGAAAGACGCCCGCATCTCCTCGACGGCCGTGAGGTCGCCGGAGACGGCAGCCAGCGCGGCGCGCTGGGACACGTTGGCCACGTTGCTGGTGGCGTGCGACTGGAGGTTGCCAGCCGCCTTGATCAGGTCGGCTGGTCCGATCATCCATCCGATCCGCCAGCCGGTCATGGCGTAGGTCTTGGCCACGCCGTTGATGGCTACGAAGTGGCTGTCGATCTCGGGGACGAGTGCCCGCATCGAATGATGCTCGTGACCGTCGTAGGTCAGGTGCTCATAGATCTCGTCGGCAAACACCCAGATGCCGTGCTCGACCGCCCAACGACCGATGGCGGTGATCTCGTCCGCCGGGTAGACGGCCCCCGTCGGGTTGGACGGCGACACGAAGAACAACGCCTTGGTGTTCGGGGTGCGGGCCGCCTCCAACTGGTCGACGGTGACTCGGAAACCCGAAGCGGTGTCGGTCGACAGTGGCACGGGCGTGGCCCCGGCCAGGGCAATGGACTCCGGGTAGGTCGTCCAGTAGGGCGCCGGGAGAAGCACCTCGTCGCCGGGGTTCAGCACTGCGGCGCACGTGTTGTACACGGCGTGCTTTCCACCGTTGGTGACGAGGATCCGTGCTACCTCGGGCCGCCAGCCGGAGTCCCGCTCGGTCTTGTCGACCAGGGCCTCCTTGAGGGCGGGGAGGCCACCGGCCGGGGTGTACTTGTGGCTGGTCGGGTCCTGGCAGGCGGCCACCGCGGCGGCCACGATGTGGTCCGGCGTGGCGAAGTCCGGCTCGCCGGCACCGAACCCGATTACCGGCTCACCGGCCGCCTTCAGGGCCTTGGCTTTGGAATCGACGGCCATGGTGGCCGATTCGGCTATGGCAGTGATGCGGCGAGAAAGGCGTTCGATGCTCATGGGTCTTCCTGGGGAGGTACGGGATGGTTCCGAGACTGGGCCAGCCTGCCATCTCGAGAACCTGATCCCGACCGGTTATCGCCGATCAGGGCGTGATGGCCGTCCGGGCGGTGGGCTCAGCAGCTTGCTGGCGGCGGGACACCCCGCGTGCCACGGCAGCCAGCAGGACGTCTCGCAACTCGCCTGGCGCCACCACCTCGTCGAAGCCCAATCGGGACGCCGAGCGGTAGACGGCGTTGGCTTCAGCCTCCGAGATGGCCTCCGCGGTCGTCTCGTCGGCGCCCACCGCTTCGCTCGCGCTACGGGCGCCCATGGCCCCCAGGGTCACCCCCGGGAGGGCCACCGACACTGTCTGTCCGTCAAAGGAAACCATCGACATGGCCAGGGAGCCGAACCCGTAGGCCTTGCGAAGGGTGGCTTGGACCTTGACCGTGCGGGCCTGGGTCTGGGCGGCGAACATCCGGGCACCGGCCCGCAGGATCCCGGCCCGTTCCGAGGCTGTACCGGCCAACACTCCGGGGTTGTCGGTCAGGAAGACCAGCGGCAGGTGGAACGAGTCGGCCACCTGGATGAAGTGGGCCGCCTTGTCGGCGGCCGCCACGTCAATGGTGCCGGCCCGCACTGCCGGCTGGTTGGCCACCACGGCCACCGGATCTCCCCCGAGGTGGGCGAGTCCACAGACGATGGATGCACCGAACCCGGCCTGGATCTCGACGAACTCACCGTCGTCCATCAGGCACTCGATGACCGGCCCAATGTCGTAGCCGCGGGTGGGCCGCCGGGGAATCAGGTCCACGAGTTCGTCCACGGCCCGGTGGCCGGTGTCGCCACTCTCGCGGCGCGACGGGTATGACCAGGCACTGGTCGGGAAAAACGACAGCCATTTCGCGATCCGGTTCAGGGCGTCACGATCGGACTCGGCAACGTCATGGATGAGTCCGCTGGCCACCGCCACATCAGGACCCCCCAGTTCGTCAGCCGAGACGTCCTCGCCTAGGGCGGACTTCACCACGGGCGGCCCTGCGGTGAACACCGCGGCGTCGCGGGTCATGACCGAGTAGTCCGACAAGGGCGCCACCAGCGCACCGTGGCCGGCCGACGGACCCAGAATGCCGGTTACCAGCGGGACCCGGCCAGAGAGTCGGGCCTGCTGGTGCAGATCGGTCGGCGCACGACCCGGTTCGACGCCAGTACCCGGAGGCCTATGGCCGGCGCCCTCTAACAACATGACCAGCGGCATCCGGTCCTGCTCGGCCAACTCTGCAATGCGGTAACGCTTGGCCGTGCTCCCCGAGCCGATGGAACCGCCCAGCACGGTGAAGTCCTCGGCGCCGATCATCACGGGCCGGCCGTCAATGGTCCCCGATCCGGTGACGATTCCGTCGGCCGGAGCGGCGTCGCCCGGGGGTTCAACCAGCGTGCCGATCTCGTGGAACGAGCCATCGTCGAGCAGGTGGTCGATCCGGGCCCGGGCGTCAAGTCGGTCACCACCACCCTTGTCACGGTGTCGGGCCAGACGATCCTCGCCACCCATGGCTCTGGCAGCCGCACGCCGCCCGTGGAGGTCGTCGAGCAGGGGCTCCCAGGCGTCGGGGTCGGTCGTCACCAACCCAGTCTCGCCCAGATCAGTCACAGGCCGCGAAGTAGGGGGCCAGGAACTCCCGGCCCGCCTCACCCCGGGCCTGGGGAGACAGTCCCTGATAGGAGGTGCAGGCCCGCCGGACGAGTTCCGCCGCACCACAACCCAGTGCCTCGGCCCGCTCGGCAAACACCTCGACCCGGAGGAGGCGGTCCACCTCGGCGAATGGCTCGTCGGGGTTGTCCTCCACCAGGTCGGCCAGCGACCGGTCACCGAGGAGGTCGAGCACCGCCTCAGCGGTGACCCGGCCGGCTTCCACCAGCCCGGCGCACGTGGTGGCCCGCCGGGGGTCGGAGACCAGCTCGTCCCCGCAGCCCGTCACCAGGCCAGCCACTGAGAGGGCTACTGCCGAGAGGGAGACCACCACGCGCAGCCGCCTCGTCCGGGCGGCCCCACGGTGCGTTCGGGTCATCCGGCGACGAGGAGGCCCACCACCACGAAGTGGAGTGCCACCGCGATGGTCACCAG
>DPMC01000232.1:7335-11496 GCA_003541675.1 Acidimicrobiaceae bacterium
GTGTGCCAGACCTCGTGGTAGCCGAACACCTCGGGCGACGGATCAGGCCAGCGGGCTCCCAACATCAATGCGCCGCCGCTGTACAGGAGCCCCTCGGCGACCACCAGGAGCAGTTCGGTGAGGCTCAGGGCCCGGATCAGGTCGGGCGCCACCACGATGGGCACCCAGCCCAGGACGATGAACAAGGTGTTCATGAGGCCCTTCGGCGGATGAAACGGCAGCGCTCGGACTCCGACGCCGACCGCGGCGCCGATCCACACCGCCCAGAGGAGCAGGGTGGCCGACCGACCATCGAGCGCGCTCAACCCGATCGGTGTGGCGCTGGCCGCGATGAGAACGAAGATCGCCCCGTGGTCGATGCGGAACAGGACCTCCCACGTGGGGATCGACCAGCGACGCAGGTGTACGAGGCTGCTGGCCGAGAACATCAGCACGACACCCATGACGAACACCGCGGCACCCACCCGGTCGCGCCCCCCCGAGGCTGAGGCCACCAGTACGACACCTCCCGCCAGAGAGCACGGCAGGGCCAATCGGTGCATGACCCCGCGCCACCGGGGTCTGGGCAGGAGCAATGACCGCCGCACGGACGCCGAGACACCGGAGACGTCAGCGGCCTCCACCGGGTCCGTCTCCGGTTCCTTCTTTGGTCCGCCCGTCACATTGACGAACGTAGACCGACGGGAACCACCTGTCATGGCAAGACGCCGAGCGTCGGGAATCGGTTCCGGCCGCGGTCCGATCAGTTCAGGAGGCGGATCCCCGCGGTGGCCAACATGGCCAGTGCCACTACGACCGCGAACGGCGCCCGACGGATGACGGCCACGATGGCCACTGCCACGCCGGCCAGGCGGGCATCGATCACCAGGGTGGAATCGTCGGCCACCGTCATGAGCACGACGATGGCCGAGAAGAGGGCAGCCGGCAACAGCGTCGTCACCGGCGCCAGCACCGTGGCGAAGCGGTCCCCCGCCATCACCCCGGTCAACTTGGCGAGGTAGCACCCTCCAGACAGGGTGAGGATGGCCGCCCAACTCACGACATGCCTCCGCCGCTCGTCCGGCCACGGATCGCCCGTCGCTGCAACGACATTCCGACGGGGACGGCCAACGCGGCGAGGAGCATGGGCAGCCCCGCTGCAGCGAACGGTGTGGCCACCAGCGCGATGGCACCTCCCAATAGGGCGGTGACCTGACCCGGGCGAGTCCGCAGATGCGGGACCAGCAACGCCACGAAGGCTGCTGGGAACGCTGCGTCCAGACCGAGTGCCCCCGGATCGTCCAACGCACTGCCGGCCACCACGCCCAGCACCGTCCCGACGTTCCAGAAGGCGAACAGCCAGAGACCGGTGGTCCAGAAGGCCTCCCGGGCCAGCGTCGGGTCATCCTGCGCGGTGGCCATGGCCGTGGTCTCGTCGATAACGAAGTGGGCCGACAAGGCCCGGCGGACACGCCCACCTTGAAGCAGCGGAGCGATCGACGGTCCGTACAGGCCATTACGGGCGCCGATCAGCAGGGCACCTCCCACCGCGGCGACCGCCGTCCCTCCACCGGCCACCACCGAGAGGAGGGCGAACTGCGAAGCCCCGGTGAAGGTGAAGACCGAAAGCGCCGCGGCCTGGCCGAGCCCTAGACCCGAGGAGTCGGCAAACACGCCGAAAGTGATGCCGATCAGGAAGCAGGCCGCAGCCAGTAGGAAGCCGTCCCGCCGGTGGGACGGCATACGCCACAGGAGGATCGCCGAGGCGTTCAACGGCAGGGGCCCAGGCGATCCACCAGGGTGTCGACGAGGTTGCTGAGCGTTGCCGCGCAGACATCGAAGTCGACCTGTTCACCTGACGCAGGATCGGTGACCTCTTCCCAGTCGGCGACCTCCACCTCGTCCAGGGCCAACGCCTCCACCCGGGCCGCCAGGTCGGCCGCGTCGCCCGCTGGAAGGTCACGAACCAGTCGGGGCAACGATGCCGTCCGCCCAGCCACCTCGGGGTAGTTCCGGCGAATCCAGGCCACGTGCGAGGGCTCCATGGTCACCACGAGGTCCACATTCTCGTGGTCGGCGCCGAACTGTCGACTGCGGTGATCAGGGTCAGCCAGACCATGGTCGGCCAGCGCGTTACGGGTCCGCTGGCTCATGGGAAGCCCCTCGAGCACCAGCGTGCCCGCACCCACGGCCCGCCAGTCGGGGGCCCGCTCGGCGAACATCGCCCGGGCCATGACCGACCGGGCAGCGTTGCCCGTGCACAGGAACAGGACGGTGGGTTGGGTCACCCGTCCCCCCGGCGGCTGCCCTCCCCAGGACGCCCTTCCTGAGAGCGGGCCGCCGGCACGGCCACGAAGAGCGCCTCGGCTTCGGCCGTCGCCCGGTCCCCACCGGGGACTACACAGCGTGCACGAGCCACCAGGCGCCGTCCGGAATGACGAACCACCCGAGCCTCGAACCGGAGGTCGACGTCGAGCGGCGTGGCGCTTCGGTAACGGATAGCCAGTCGGGCTGTGACCGCTGGCCCCATGTCAACGAGCGATGGGACGCCGCTCAGCACGTCATCGAACAGGCCAGCCAGATAACCACCGTGGAGGCGTTCCGGTGGCCCCTCCCGGCATCGGTCGAGACGGACCGAGCCCGTCACGAAAGGGCCGTCATCGTCGGACTCGCTGGACACCACCAGCGGCGGCGCCAAGGGGTTGCGGCGACCCCGGAAGAGACTGTGGTCGCCCGCCTCGGTCCGCAACCGGGCTTCCAAGTCCTCGTCGATCTCATCGACTGGAACCTCGTACCAGCGGCGGCGCACCGGACCTTCGAGTGCCTGTCGGGCCTCGAACACCAGCCGACGAGCCTCCAAAAGGCCGTCGACACCGGGAGCGAGGCGATTCACATCGGCGACCAGAGCGCGTATCTCGTCGGCCAGGTCGACACCGGCCGGCCGGCAGGAATCATCAGTCGACGCCGTCATCGCTGGGCCATCATGCCGAGACCAGTCCCAGACCGTCGGCGATGCGACGACGGTGGCGACGGGCATCGCCCCACGACGCGGACAGGGCCCATCCCCGCTTCAACCAGAGCTGCAGGTCGTATTCGATCGTGTAGCCGATGGCTCCGTGGCACTGCAGCGCCGAGCGGCAGGCGAGGTCGACGGCTTCCGATGCCAGGGCCTTGGCCATGGACGCCGCTGTCGACGGACCGCCGTCGGTCGCCCCCGGCGGCACAGTCCCTTCCGGCATCCGACCGGTGGAAAGTGCCCAAGCCGCCGTCTGGACCATGGGGCGGGCGAACTCGATGGCGATAGCCATGTTCGAACAGTGGTGCTTCACGGCCTGGTTCACTCCGACCGGTCGACCGAACTGCTCCCGTTCGGACACGTAGGCCACCGTCAGGTCGAGCAGTCGCTGGGCCACCCCGACGGCCTGAGCCGCCATGGCCCACGAACCCCGGTCCCACAGCGCGGACACGGCCTCGGGATCGGCGGATACCAGGGTGTCGGCCGATACGTCCACGATGACCTCGGTCAGGCGTCGGGAGCCATCGACGCTGTCGCGGGCCTGACCCGAGACCGAGGCGGCCGGTACAGCGTGGAGCGCCCCGTCCACGACGAGTACCACCAGGTCTGCCCGAGCGCCAGCCAGCACCAGAGGCCGCCCTGGGTCGCCAGCCGGCGAGCCGGCGGTGAGCACCGCCGAACCCTCGACGGCCCGGCCCAGCCACTCCTCCTGCAGGGCGGTAGATGCCAGGTCACGGAGCAACGGCACGGCGACCGCCGAGTGTTCGACCACCGGGTCCGGGCAGGCCGCCCGACCCAGTTCCTCGAGCAGGAGCACCTGGTCGACCTCGTCCATCCCCAGACCACCATGGGCTACGGGCGCGGCGAGTCCCAGGACGCCAGTCTCGGCCAATGTCGCCCAGAGACCGTCGACGGCCCCCGACGGGTCATTCCACGAGGCCCGCACGGCGTCCGCGGTGCAGACGTCGTCGAGAATGTCGCGCAGGGTCTCCGCGAATAGCGCCCGGTCCCCGCCCAGTGTGAAGTCCATAGTGGTGCCGCTACTTCCGAGGGAGGCCGAGCACCCGCTCAGCGATGATGTTGCGCTGGATCTCGTTGGTGCCGGCGTAGATCGGACCCGACAAGCTGAACAGGTAACCCGACATCCAGTCGGCCCCCGGCAATCC
>DPMC01000061.1 GCA_003541675.1 Acidimicrobiaceae bacterium
CCGGGTCGCCCGGCGTCGATCATGACTCCGCGGAGCACGACGGGCCCAAACGCATCGTGTCAATTTCGACGGTGGCTACCGAAATGTTGTTCGCCATCGGTGCCGGCCACCGTGTCGTGGCCGTCGACTCCATGTCCAACTTCCCCAGCGACGCACCGGTCACCGATCTCAGCGGCTTCGAGCCGAACGTCGAGGCCATTCTCGGCTTTGCGCCCGACCTGGTGGTCCTCTCCTACGACCCGGGCGACGTCGTAGCCGGCCTCGACGTCGTCGGCGTAGCGACCCTTCTCCTGGGGGCAGCCCAGACCATTGCCGACACCTATTCCCAGATCGAGACCCTCGCAGTGGCGACCGGCGATGAGGATGCCGCAGCCACCCTGGTCGCCGAGATGAAAGCTGAGATGGCGGCACTCACCGATTCCGTCCAGTCCCTCGAGCAACCGCTGAGCTACTACCACGAGCTGGACAACACCCTCTACACCGTCACTTCGACGACCTTCATTGGCGAGGTGTACGCCCTCGCCGGACTTGTAAACGTCGCCGATCCGGCTGATCCTGACGGCTCCGCTTGGGGCTACCCGCAAGTCTCTGCCGAATACCTCCTCAACGCCGATCCGGACATCATCTTCCTGGCCGACACGAAGTGCTGCGCACAGGATGTCGCAGCGGTCGCCGCCCGCCCCGGCTGGGCCAACCTCACCGCCGTGTCCCGTGGGCGGGTCGTGGAACTCGACGACGACGTGGCGTCTCGATGGGGGCCCCGGATCGTGGAGTTCCTGCGCTCCATCGTCCAGGCCGTCAACGCCATCGACTGATTGCTACGTGACCAAGTCGATGAGCGCTAGCCAGATACCCAAACGTTCGGACTCCCGCCTGGGAGCCGCATGGCTCCTTGCCGGGGTAGGTGCCGTCCTGGTGGCCGGTGTGGTGGGGGTGGCCACCGGGCCGGTCTCCATTCCCCTCGGGAAGGTGGTCAGGGAACTCCTCGACCGCCTGCCACTCATTGCAGTGGACTCGTCGTTGTCGGCGACCGAACAGGCCATCGTCTGGGATATCCGGGCCCCTCGGGTGGTGCTCGGGCTTCTCGTCGGCGCCCTTTTGGCCGGTTCGGGCGCCGCCTATCAGGGAGTGTTCCGAAATCCGCTGGCCGACCCCTACCTGCTCGGGATCGCCGCTGGTGCCGGTCTGGGAGCCACCATCGCGATCGTCACCGAACTCCGGGACGTGTTCGGCTTTATCGACCCGGTGCCGTTCGCCGCGTTCGCCGGCGCCCTGGTGGCTGTGACAGCAGCCGGGACGCTCAGTGTGCGGCGGGGTCGGATCGGTTCGCCGGCCACCCTCATCCTCGCCGGGGTGGCGGTGGCCAACTTCTTCACCGCGATCCAAACCTTCGTCCAGCAGCAGAACTCCGCGACTCTCCAGCAGGTGTTCGCCTGGATACTCGGACGACTCTCGACGGCCGGGTGGGGGGAGGTACGCCTACTTCTCCCCTACGCGGTGCTTTGTTCAATGGGGATGCTGCTGTCGGTCGGAGCCCTGGACATCCTGGCCGTTGGCGACGAGGAGGCTTCCACCCTCGGGCTCAACCCGAGAGCCACACGACGTGTCGTCCTCGTCGTGGCGTCACTGGCCGCCGCAGCGGCTGTCGCCGTCAGCGGTCTCATCGGATTCGTCGGCCTCGTCGTTCCCCATGTTGTTCGCATGATGGCCGGGGCCAGCCACCGACGCGTGCTACCTCTCTCCCTGCTGTTTGGTGGGGCTTTCCTGGCGCTGGCTGACGTGGCCGCCCGAACTGTCCAGGCGCCGGCCGAGTTGCCCATAGGGGTGATTACGGCCTTCATCGGTGCGCCGTTCTTTCTCCTCATCCTCCGAAGGCAGTTGACGTCGTGACCTCGCCAACCGGCCCTGGGGCACCACTCGACATCCGCTGGTCCGGCGTCTCGGTCGACCTCGGTGGACGCCAGGTCGTGGGCGATCTGGACCTCCTGGTCGAAGGCGGGTCGTGGACGACGATCATCGGGCCGAACGGCGCCGGGAAGACCACCCTCCTCCGGGCACTCGCTGGAACGGTCCCCCACCGAGGCACCATCACCATCGGTCCCGACGACGGCGTCGGCCTTGGAAGGCGGGAGCGGGCGCGACGACTAGCCGTCGTGCCGCAACACCCGGTCATTCCCCCGGGGCTCGACGTATTCGACTACGCCCTGCTGGGACGCTCTCCCCATCAGGGCGTGCGTTTCGCCACATCGGAAGATGATCGACGGCGAACCTCAGCGGTACTGGAACGCCTGGGCCTGAACGACTTCGCTCACCGGTTTGTGGATTCGCTCTCCGGTGGCGAACGTCAGCGGGTGGTAGTGGCCCGGGCACTCGTACAGGACGCTCCGGTGCTGGTTCTAGATGAGCCCACGTCATTTCTAGACCTCGGGCACCAGATGGGTGTCCTCGAGTTGATCGCCGAACTCCGCGCCGAGCGGTCCCTCACCGTGGTGTGCGCCCTCCACGACCTCACGGTGGTGGGGCAGTTCGCTGATCGCATCGCCGTGCTGGACGACGGCCACCTCGCCGAGCACGGCACCCCAGGAGAGGTGCTGACGCCCTCGGTGATATCGCGCTACTGGGGAGTCGACGTACGGACCGAGATCCACGACGACGCCTCAGTCAGCGTGTCCGTCCGCCGGCGCGGGCGATAGCCGGGGCACTGTGCTTCAGGTACGACGAATTAGGTCAGGACGGATCCCAGCCGACCTTTGGGCAGTCGTTCCAGAGGCGCTCGAGGTCATAGAAGGACCGTGACTCCTCGTCCAACACATGGACAACAAAGCCGCCGAAGTCCATGAGGACCCAGCGGTAGTCGTCTCGGCCCTCGACCCCAACAGGCTTCGGTCCGTCAAGCATGGTCAGTTGTTCCTCGACCTCATCGGCGATGGCACGGACCTGACGGGAGTTGCCGCCGCTGGTAACCACGAAGTAGTCGGTCACCGAGATGACGTCGCCCACCTCGATGATGATTGTCTCACCCCCCAATTTGTCATCCGCGGCACGTGCCGCAGCGCGGGCCCAGTCGATCCACTCATTGACCGAGGGGATCGGGGACGCTTCAGGAGTGGTGGTGCTCTGACCGCTCATAGCGGCTGAACGCTAACCCCGGAGAAGGAAATCGGCGCCGATGACCACCGTTAGGTCAGTCACCGGACTGAGGTACTGGTCGAACAGCACGCCGCCACCTATCGCAGCGGCCAACGCCTCGGCGGCCGCCTCCAGTGCCGGGTCACGGTAGATGACCCGGGTCTGGATCGCCCCGTCATTGCGGTAGTTGCCCACCACGGCCAGTTCGACGCCGGCTCGCAGCACCGCCTCGCGGGCCGGACCATCGACCGACGGATCGCCAGTGCCGTTCAGTAGTCGGACCGACGGACGGAGTCCGGGCACCCTTGGAATCGGGAAGGGGAACATCTCGACTACCACATCGGTCAGCCGGCTCCCATCGACCACGACCGCAGCGCCGTCATCCACCCACGGTGCGGACACGATGCGTACCCGGCCACGGGCCACGGTGGCCAACAGGTCGATCACGTCGAGGTCGAGTTTCGGCAGGCGGTCACGGGGGTCTCCTCCGTGCAGGGCATCCATCCAGCCCCGCCACCAGTCCTGCTGGCGAGTCGCCCGCTCGGCCACGTCCCTTTGCATTGACGAGTCATCCCCGGCACCGGGAAAACCGAAAAGGTCCACCACATCGGTGGCCGCCACCGAAACCGTCCCGGCCGGAAATCGGACCACCGATGTCCCATCGGCCGCCGTGGCCACCAGGTCCTCCGCCAGGGTCACCGCCACGGGAGCTACGGCTCCGGCCAGACTCTCCCACCGGGCCGGGGTCAACAGGGTCGCTCCGGTCACCTGAACGTCGAGGATCGACGCCATGGCTATCCGAACCGCCTCCAGTCCGCCGTCACGGTGCTGATCCAGCAGCCGACAGGTCGCCTCGCATTCGGACGCCGTCCCGTCGCCGGGTAGCCGGGTCTCCACCGGGAGCAG
>DPMC01000170.1:0-1953 GCA_003541675.1 Acidimicrobiaceae bacterium
GAAATCAATGGGGACTGGATCGCCAACTGCAAGTCCCAGGTCACCTGCCGGATCAACGTGGACCAGCAATCCGTTGGTTCCGGCGCCGGACTCGGAGCCTTCGATCACCTGGATGTTCATATGTTCGGCCAGAATTTCCAACTCGGCGGCCACCAAGTCCTTGAAGTCACCCCCGATCTTCACCCCACCCATGGTCCAACGCATCGTCATGGCCGACTCGACGAGGTCGGGCTGTTCGGCTGCGAGGTTCTGGAGGTCGGAACCCAACTCGGCTGAGAAGCCTGCCTGCGGGTTGAACGTTCCTGGATAGACGAAG
Source organism: Acidimicrobiaceae bacterium (assembly GCA_003541675.1). Lineage (GTDB taxonomy): Bacteria > Actinomycetota > Acidimicrobiia > Acidimicrobiales > MedAcidi-G1 > UBA9410. Next base: position 317 of record DPMC01000170.1, read on the forward strand.
AGATCGGCTTCGACACTCTGGTCGAGGGTGCTTAGGAACGTCGCCTTGATGGAGTCGCTCACAACCGCGGCGAGGCTCACCAGGGCGAGTCCGATGGTCAGGGCTGCGGCGGTCGCCGCTGTGCGGCGTGGGGCTCTACGGGCGTTGTCAGTCGCCAGTCGTCCTGGTATCCGGTACACCTTGCGGATGGGCCACCCAAGCACCATGGCGACCGGCCGGGTCACTGCTGGACTGAGTAGGTAGACGCCCATGAATGCCGCAAGGGCCCCTCCGCCGATTGCAGTCAGAACGGCGCGGGTGGACAGTTCGATGGTCATCCCTGCTGCGAGGGCCCCAATGCCGGCCAGGGCGACAGCGCTACCCACGATGAGGCGTCGTCGCATACCGGTGGGGGTAAGTCGAACGTCGTCTCGGAGGGCAGCAACCGGTGGAATCTTGCGGACTCGGCGTGAGGGTCCGATCGCGGAGAGGAGGGTGGCGCCTACCCCCACGATCGAGGCAGCCGCAATGGTCCGAGGCCGGACCGGGATCGAACCAGGCAAATCGCCGAAGCCGATGTTCACGAGGACCCAGACGAGCAACGTCGATAGCAGGTAGCCGGCGACGAGGCCGAGGGCTGTGGCGACCACGCCAATCACGACTGCTTCCAACTTCACCGACCTGCTGATCTGGCGACCCGTGGCCCCCAGCGCCCGTAGTAGGGCCAGTTCGCGCACCCGTTGCCCGATCACGATCGAGAACGTGTTGTTGATGATGAACGCACTGACCACCACGGCGATGATGGCGAAAGCCAGCAATACCGAAGAGATGATGTCTATGAACTGGTCGAAGTCGCTCTGGTCTTCGGCGATCTTGGTTTCAGCTGTGACCACCTCCAACTCGGTTTGGCCGAACGCCGAAAGTTGGATCTGCTGATCTTCCGGGAGGCCCGCTAGGACGGCCCTGAACTCGTCTGTCGCCAGGTCGAGTCGTTCCTGGATCTGACCCATTGTCGCGGCCTCGTCCGCTCCGTCCTCGAGGTAGATCGAGATCTCGTCGTAGAGCCCGACCTTGTTGGCAATCTCCTGGGTGGTTTCCTCGTCGAAGAGGCTGAGGTTGGCGCCAAAGTTCTTGTCCTCATCCGGGTCGCCGAAGTTGGCCGTTCCTACGAGGACGAACTGGCGGTTACCGCCAGGTGCACTGACGGTGTAGGTCTCGCCAATTTCAAACCCGAAATCATCAGCGGTTTTGTTGTCGAGTGCGAACTCGCCGACGGTGGCGGGGTCCAACACCGACTCGGTGCGGCTTGGGAGGCGGCCATCGGTGAGAAAGAGCTGGCTCCCTTCGCTCACATTCGTCGTGTTTCCGTAGTCGGATCCGTCCGGAGGCGTGACGTTGAAGCCGAACTGTGGTGCCCCACCGCTGGTACCGATCGCTTTGAGATCGCCGTCCTCGTCGATGTAGAGGGGAACCACGTTCCACGCCTGGACCGTCGGCCACACATTTCGGACACCGGGGACATCAGTCAGGAGGTCGAGAACCTCTTCCGGAAAGGGGAGACGGTTGATCCGGTCGCCCCCTTCGTCGATCGACGTTCTGACGACGAGGTCTATATCCCCACTGATGTCGGTAGCGAGCTCATCGAAGCTGTCGCGGAG
>DPMC01000170.1:2354-4169 GCA_003541675.1 Acidimicrobiaceae bacterium
GTCGTGAGGGCAAACCGCAGCTTGCGGCGCGTGATGTTCCGGAAGGTGAGTCGGAGCACCCGGTCAGCCGCCGATGGCCTTGATGCGATCGAGAATACGGTCGGCGTCCGGGTTTGACATCTCGTCGACGATCTGTCCGTCAGCAAGGAACAGCACGCGGTCGGCCATCGCAGCGGCACCGGCATCGTGGGTGACCACTACGAGTGTTTGCCCCAGATCGTCGACCGCACCCCTCAGGAACTTGAGGACTTCGCCTCCAGTTACCGAGTCGAGGTTGCCGGTCGGCTCGTCAGCAAAGACGATCTCGGGTCTACTGACCAGGGCCCGTGCCACAGCGACCCGTTGCTGTTGACCGCCGGACAGCTCATCTGGCCGGTGTCGGAGGCGGTCCTGAAGCCCGACCGTCTCGATGATGTCGACCATCCAGGAGGCATCGGGCTTCCGTCCCGCCAGGTCCAACGGCAGTGTGAGGTTCTCCTCAGCCGTCAGGGTCGGGATGAGGTTGAACGCCTGGAAGACGAACCCGACCTTGTCGCGTCGCAAGAGAGTGAGGTCTCGCTCGGAGAGGTCACCGAGTTCAACGTCGCCGATGTGGACGGTGCCCGAGGTCAGGTCGTCGAGCCCCGCCGAGCAGTGCATGAGTGTCGACTTGCCCGATCCCGATGGACCCATGATGGCGGTGAACCGGCCTCGTTCGAATTCGACGTCCACGCCGTCGAGGGCACGAACTTCGGTGTCTCCGGTTCCGTAGATCTTTGAGCCGCCGACCATACGGGCAGCAGCAGTTTCCATAGGCGTGGTGCTTTCGCCGGTTTCCGTGGAGGTCATGGAGTCGAACCATACGGGTCAAATAGTCGGAATCAGCAGCCAAAGCGTTAGGGCCGTGCAACGACCAAATCCTTGGATTCGGTGTGATCTCGGCATCGCCGGGTGGCACCTCATAGTGGATCCGTGGTGGGATTTACCCGTGCTGATTCGACCCGCCACCTCCGACGACCTGGGCCGCATGCTCGAGTTGAACAACGCCGCGGTTCCGGCGGTCAATGAACTGACCCTGGATGAGATGGCCTGGTTCTTTGCCGTGGCTCGGTGCTGCCTGGTGGCCGAGGTGCCCAGTTCCACGGTCCCAGGACCAGCGGCCCTACTGGTAGGCCTCGATGGCCCCGGCGTCGGCTACGACAGCCTCAACTACGGGTGGTTCAGCGAGCGCTTCGACAGGTTCCTGTATGTGGACAGGGTGGTGGTCGACCCGTCTGCCTACCGCACCGGCGTAGGCCGTGCCTTCTACGAGGCGTTCATGGCTACCTCGGACGGACACACCCACCTGTGTGCCGAGGTCAACACGGTGCCCCGCAACGAGCGGTCGTTGGCCTTCCACGACGCCGTGGGGTTTTTGGACATCGGAGAACAGTCCGATGAGGGAACCGGGAAGACCGTTCGGATGTACGCCCGGGAACTCTGACCGGGCGTACCTACTCGCTGACGACGGTGGTGCCGGCCGGACGTCGGCCAACCGATCCACAGGACCAGCACGGTTCGACGGGGTCTCCTCGCCATGCCACCTCGCACGACGGGCATACCAGGCCGACCCAGTTGGCCGGTTCCGACGGAGTCCCCCTGCGGAAGGCGGAACGCCGATGGAGGGGTCCGTTCCGCAGCGGATGGTCCAACGAGGGGTCTAGGACACGGGGGTCCGGAGTCCTCGGCGTCGACCAGGGTGCCATACGCGGCACCGTAGCGAAGGCCCGCGCGCCACTGGGTGATGCCGTGGCCGAGCGGAGGAAAGGCCGAGTCGCCGTAGCCTGCACCCCGGCC
>DPMC01000196.1 GCA_003541675.1 Acidimicrobiaceae bacterium
GAGCCGCGGGCGAACCGGTCGAAGATCTCGTGGCGCTCCGTCTTTGGAACACCCGGTCCCTCGTCCTCGACGGCGATGCGAATTGTCTCATCGTGTTCCAAGATGACGGCGGTGGCACCACCGCCGTACCGGCGGGCGTTGTCCAACAGGTTGGCCATGACCCTGGCCAGACGCCGCTTGTCGGCGTTGATGACCAGCGACCCGGTGGTGGGCGGGATGGTTAGGACGAGTGCCGGGTCGGCGGCGACAGTGGCCTGCAGGAACCGGACGACGTCCACCTCGGAGAGGTCCAGGTCGGCCACGCCGGCGTCGTAACCCGAAATCTCCATCAACTCGTTTACTAGGCGGTTGAACCGTTCCAGGTCCTGCACGAGGAGATCGAGGGCGGTACGGGACCGCTCCGAGAGCTCGTCACGGCGGGCATCCAGCACCCCGACGCCGGCCATGAGGGTGGTGAGCGGGCTCCGGAGTTCGTGGCTGACATCGGAGGCGAAGCGCGCGTCGCGGTGGATTCGATCTTCAAGGGCTCGGGCCATTTCGTTGAAGGAGTCCGAGAGGCGATCCAGGTCGGGATCGGCCTGCGGGCTGAGCCGGGTATCGAGACGGCCACCGGCAATAGCCTCGGCAGCCCCCCGGATCCTTCGGAGAGGCCGGAGTACCCGGGTGCTGGCCCATGACCCGAGGAGGGCCGCCAACACGGTGGTCACCGCGCCAGCCCCCAACAGGATGATCCGTAGGTCAGCGAGCGTGTCGGAGACCTCGACCAGATCGACTACGGCGTAGTAATCGGCGTCAAATGCGGTCAGGGGGATGCCGACCACAAAGTGGGGGTCCCCGCGCACCGGAGCGAGTACCTGGCCGGCGGCGCGCTGCTCGAGCCGTTCGAGGAGATCAAGTGGGAGGTCGTCGTGGTCCAGCTCGGGAGCGGGGAGCCAGTCGTCCCCGAGTCGGATGATCCGCTGGCCACCTTCGAGCCGAGTCAACGAGTCGGCGATGGTCGGAAGGTCCTCGATGGTGGAGTCGGGGGTGAGCTGATTGCTGAGTCGGGTGGCGTTACCAACGGCCATGGCCGCTGCCGCGCCTTCCCGAGACTCCACGAGCTGGCGTCGAGTCATTACCAGCGTGCTGATGGCCAACAGGCTCGACACCAACAGGCCGCCCACCGCGAACAGCATGGCGATCCGGCCGCCGAGTCCGAGTCGGCTCGCATCATCGGCCACTGGTCTGCCGGTCATGGGTGAATTCAAGAGGATCGTTTCAGGTCTGGAGCTTGTAGCCCATGCCTCGGACAGTCATCACGTACCGGGGATTTGCTGGGTCGGGTTCGATTTTGGTTCTGAGTCGTCGAACATGGACGTCGACAAGTCGGCCGTCTCCGAAATAGTCGTATCCCCAGACCTTCTCGAGGAGGTCCTCGCGGCTCAGTACCCGACCGTCGGCGGCGGCCAACTCCACCAGAAGTCGAAATTCGGTGCGGGTGAGGTGGACGTCGTCTCCCGCGTGGCGAACCACGCCCTCCTCGGGCAGGACCTCCAGTTGCCCGACCTGGATTCGAGTCGGTGGGCCATCGTCGGTCCGGACACGTCGGAGAAGGGCCCGTATCCGCGCCGAAAGTTCCTTGGGGTCGAACGGTTTGCGGAGGTAGTCGTCCGCACCGGCTTCGAGGCCGGCGACCACGTCGTGGCTATCGGACCGGGCGGTGACCATGACGATGGGGACGTCGCCGAGGCGACGAATATTCCGACACACCTCGAACCCGTCGATGCCGGGAAGCATGATGTCGATGAGAACAACGTCAGCGGGCTGGCGGGTGAACGCCTCGAGTGCCTCTTCGCCGCTGGCCGTCTCCTCGACGTCCCAGCCCTCCTCTTCGAGGGCTAGGCGGACAGCAGTTCGAATGCGTTCGTCGTCTTCGACGGTCAGGATTCGGGTGCTCACCCCACGATGCTGCCCCATGGGAGCACCGCTTGTCGCCTCATCGTGCATCTCGGCGTCTCGCTTCTCCATAGCGCTACCAGCCATGGCCCCAATAGAGCCATCGGAGGAATCCTGCTGGGTAGCTGGATTAGACACGGTCGGCGCCGGCAGATCGGAGCAGATCCAGTAGCGGTCCGTGGATGGCAAGGGGGGCGGCCACGGTCATTTCTCCGGTTGTGGGACGTCCTTCGAGGTCGGTTACCCGACCCCCGGCTTCGGTCACCAGCACTGCACCCGCCGCGCAGTCCCACGGGTTCAGGCCCCGCTCGAAGTAGGCGTCGACCCGTCCGCACGAGACCGAAGCCAGGTCCAGTGCAGCGCCGCCCATCCGTCGGATGTCTCGCACCCGGGGGAGCACCTCGACGAGCACCTGGGCCTGGCGACGCCGGCGCTCGGCGTCGTAGGAGAAGCCGGTGGCCACCAGTGCCCGCGGTAGTTCGTCCACGTTGCTCACCTGCACCGACTCGCCGTTGCGGGTCGTGCCGTGGCCGACCGCAGCGCAGAACTCGTCGCCGAGTAGAGGATCCACGATTACTCCGGCGACTGGGTTTTCGTCCACTTCCACGCCGATGGAGATGGAGAAGCCTGGATGGCCGTACACGAAGTCCGTGGTTCCGTCGATGGGGTCGATCACCCAACGCACCCCGGAAGTTCCGGTCACGCCAGTTCCTTCCTCGCCGAGGATCGAGTCATCGGGCCGGTCGTCGAGGATACGGCTGACGATCTGCGCCTCGGACCAGCGATCAACCTCGGTCACCAGGTCGGTGGATGTTGACTTGGTGGCCGACACATCCACCTGTCCGGCTTGCTGTCCAATTGCGGGGGCGACCGCCCGCGCTATCGCTAGGGCAAGGTCGCGGAGCGTGTCGGGATCGGCCACGGTGGGGCGGATCAGTCCACCGGGTGGCGGTCTCGGGCGGTTCGTTGGCGTTCGGTGGTCTCCCACTCAGCCATGGCCCGCAAGGCGAGCACGGCCACCACGGCGACACCAGCCGCCGCCAGGACCGCGCCGACGAGTCCCATTGACCCGGCCAGCATGGGGCACCCCTCGGCGCATTGCAGGTCGGTCACCGAGTGGCCCACGAGGCCTCCACAGGTCCCGGCTGCCAGAATGGCCAGCAGGGCCAACGCCCGGGCCAACGTGGACGGTTCGGCGGAGGCGTCGTCGACTGGTCGTGGTTCGTTCACGGCCCGAACGCTACCGGCCTCCTTCGGGTGGCTGTCAGACTGCGACGATGGCCGAACACAGCGAGGACCCCCGGAAGATGTGGTCGACGGCTGGGGACCCTCATCGTGGAGATAGGAAACTGCAGGCCCGGGAGTGGGTCGTCGTCGGTGGCCTCCTGGTGATCGCTTCCGAAAGGCGAAGGGGGTCTGAGGAGATCCTGTTGGTGGCCAACCGACGTCGTGGTGGTGCCGTCGAATGGACGCCTCCCGGCGGGGTGGTCGATCCGGGTGAGGTGCCGCTGGACGCACTGACCCGTGAGGTGGCCGAGGAGACAGGGCTCAAGGTCGCTGGATGGACTGGGCCCTGCTACCGCGTGAGGGTGGACTTCCCTGACCGCGAGATGACGCTGGACGTGGTGGTCCACCGGGCCGTGTCGTGGTCTGGGGTGATGTCATTCGACGACCCGGATGGGATCGTGGAGGACGCCCGATTTGTTGATGTCGGCCAGGTAGATGCCCTGGTGGCTACGGCGCCGGTATGGGTGAGTGAACCCTTAGCCGCCTGGCTGGCCGATCCGGTTCGCGACCGATGTGGCGAGCACGGTTTCACCGCCTGGGGTCTCCGGGCTGAGGACCTTGTCGTAGAGCGCGTGGTCGACCAGTAGGGAACGTGAGCACCGAAACCCCGATCCTGCACGTTGACATGGACGCCTTCTTCGCGTCCGTTGAGGTGGTGCGTCGTCCCGAGCTTCGAGGTCGGCCGGTGGTGGTCGGTGGCGAGGGAGACCGTGGCGTCGTGGCGGCCGCGTCGTATGAGGCTCGGGCTTTCGGGGTCCGCTCGGCCATGCCGTCGACCCGGGCTCGACGGCTGTGCCCCGACATCGTCTTCCTCCGGGGTGATCACCGACTTTATGGAGAGGTAAGCGGTCGGATCATGGAGGTCTTCCGCCGCTACACGCCGCTGGTCGAGCCGCTCTCTCTGGATGAAGCGTTCCTAGACGTGTCGGGCGCCAGTCGGCTCCACGGGTCTCCGGAGAAGGTAGCGGCAGCCATCAGGAACGACCTCTCGGAGAGTGAGTCGTTGACCTGCAGTGTCGGTGTAGCCCCGAACAAGTTTCTGGCCAAGTTGGCCAGCGGGCAGGCCAAGCCGAAGGCCGGTCTCGCTGGCCCCGTGTTCGGAACCGGCATTGCGGTGGTGGCGGCCGACGGGGTGGAGGCGTTTCTAGATCCACTTCCCGTTCAGGCCGTGTGGGGGGTCGGTCCGCGTACCTTCGAGCGTCTGGAACGGTTTGGGGTTCGAACGGTGGCAGACCTCCGGGGCGTACCGGCCGACACGCTGGTCTCAGCGCTGGGCCGGGCGGTGGGCAGCCAACTCTGGCGTCTCGCCCGTGGAATCGATGATCGCGCGGTGGAACCCGAACAGGTCACCAAGTCGGTCGGGCATGAGGAGACATTTGCCAGGGACCTAGCCGACCCGCTGGAGATTCGCCGCCACCTCGTTCGCATGGTTGACGCGGTGGCCCGTCGGGCCCGCTCCGCAGGGGTGGCCGGACGTACGGTGTCGGTGAAACTGCGCTATCCGGACTTCACCACGATGGGCCGTAGCCACACGCTTGCCGACCCGACCGACCTGGCCGTGGAGATCCTCGAGGTGGCCACCGGACTGGTGGATTCAGTGGACACCACCCCGGGGATCCGTCTTCTCGGGGTTTCGCTTGGCAATCTCCAGGACGGTTCGGTCCGTCAACTCCGCTTCAATGACATCGAGGTCGCGGAGGGACGGGCGCCCGGTTGGCGGGCCGCCGAGGGAGCTGTGGATGAGATCCGGGAGCGCTTCGGGAACAGTGCCATTGGACCGGCGGTAGCTGACGAACTGGGACCTAAGGAGATCGGTGACAGCCAGTGGGGGCCCGACGTCTGACCCGTCGGTTCCCCGTTTTCGATGAGCGGGCGCGTTGCCGCTCGCGCGCCGCTGTGCGATGCTTGAGGGGTGCCACTTTCCGAGGAAGAGGAACGCATCCTCAGCGAGATGGAGGAACGTCTCATTGAGACGGATCCCCGTCTGGTCCGCGAGGTGAGCGAGACGACGGTCTATACCCAGCCGTTGCGGTCCATGAAGTGGGCGGTTGGTGGATTCGTAGCTGGGGTCACCCTGATGGTGGCGACCCTTTCGACGTCGTACATGCTGGCCTTTGTGGGCTTTTTGGTCATGTTGGGTTCGGCACTTCGTCTCGAACGCGACGCCCGACAGGTCGGCCGTACCGGTCTGCGACAGGTCGCCGATTCCGGACGTACTGCCTCCTTGCGCGATGCGGTAGGCGGAACCCGGGCTCGGGCCCGCGATCGGATGCGTGACCGCTTCCGGCGCGGTGAGGGTGGCCGGATCTGACCAGAGGAGCCGACCGCCGACCCACGGTGCTGGCCATCGACGTGGGTGGCACCAAGTTGGCTGCGGGTCTGGTGGACGGCGATGGTCGGCTGATCGACCAACGCCAGAGTGCAACCGTCGCGTTTGCCGATGTCGACGCTGACCCTGGTCCCGTACCTCTGGACGGTGAACAAACGATCGACGGCACCTTCGAAGCGCTCTGGTCCATAGTCGAACCTTTCGTCGACCGCGCTGATGCAGTCGGCGTGGGATGCGGCGGCCCGATGGCGGGTGGGCCGGGTGACCGACGGATGTCCCCGTTGCACATTCCCCTGTGGGACGACCTTCCGTTGGCGGGCCTGTTGGCCGAGCGGTCCGGGCTGGACGTCGTGGTCGACAATGACGCCAAGGCGTTGGCTCTTGGTGAGGGCTGGTGCGGGGCGGCGGCCGGCCACCGGAACTTCCTGGCGATGGTTGTCTCGACCGGCGTCGGTGGGGGGATCGTGCTCGACGGTCGCCTGGTCGATGGCGCCACCGACAACGCTGGCCATATCGGCCACCTCGTGGTGGACCCCGGCGGCCCGGATTGTGCCTGCGGGTCCCGGGGTTGCCTCGAGGCAGTGGCGTCGGGGACGGCGATTGCTCTGGCCACCGGTGCACCTGCCGCCGAGGCCTCGGACGAGGTTCGTCGTCGGGTTGGGATGATGGTGGGTCGGGGAGTAGCCGACGTGGTGAACCTGCTCGACCTCCCATTGGTAGTGGTAGCCGGTTCGGTGGCTCTCGGCTTCGGCGCCCCCTTTTTTGATGCGGCCGAGGAGGCGCTTCGTGAGAGGTGTGGTCTGTCCTTCACCCGGGGTGCGCGCATCGTGCCGGCCGGCCTGGGGGCCGACGGCCCGTTGGTGGGGGCGGCGGCAGTGTGGCACCACCACCGTGGCGACGGTGTGCTTTCCAACGCCCCTCCCTTGGGGGAGGATTGCAACTGATGGGCGTTCGGTGGTTTGCACGGATAGCGGCGGCGGTAGCGGTGCGCCCCGTCTTGTGGGGCGTGGCCCTTCGGCAGGCCCACCGTCTGGCTGATCGGCACTGGTGGCGGCGTCCCCCGTTCCTTCCAGTACCGGCTCGGGCCTATGCGGCCTTTCGGACGACCACGCAGTACGGCGATCCGACGGCGGCGCCGTCGGTTCACGACGTCATCGTGTGGCTGCAATGGGTTCGACGCTTCCCGGGTGACTGAATGACCGGATGGAACGTGCGTTGGCCGGTGGGCTCGGTGGCTGACCGACACGGACCGGTGGGAGAGATCTCTGAGCGGTCGGTACTGCGTCACCGGGTGTCCCACTCAACTGTGGTGCTGGGGAGCGGCCAACGGGCGCCTTCCGGGCTGGTCGATCGAGCAACCGCGAAGGGTTTGGACGTGGTCCGACGCCGGTCAGGCGGGGGAGCGGTCCTGCTGGAACACGACGGACTCCTCTGGGTCGATGTGCTGGTGCCACGGAATGATCCATTGTGGAATGACGACGTGGGACGGTCGTCCATGTGGTTGGGAGCTGCCTGGTCCGAGGCGTTGGCCGTATCGGGCGTGGAGACCGATGTCCATCGAGGCTCGTTCTGTTGCGGGTTGGCCGGCCGGGCCGTGTGCTTCGTGAGCCGGGCCGCCGGTGAGGTGGTGTCCCAAGGTCGCAAGGTGGTGGGGATCAGCCAGCGGCGGGACCGGAGCGGAGCCCGGTTCCAGTGTGCGGTGCTGCTGGGGGCCGATGCCGCAACGCGATCGGTGGCCCCTCTGATCGACTTGCTCGGCCTAGTGCCACGTGCGGAGTTGCTGGCCGAGGTCCAGGCCACCGTTTCCGGTGTGGTGATTCCCGGCGTGGCCGATGTCGACACTACGGGTGTCGTCGCGGCGGATCACCTTTTCGACGCCTTCATGGAGGCCATTTCCTCCACCGGTTGAGCCGAGCTCCCGGTGCAGTTCCTGCAGGTCCAGGGCCCGCGCGCGCCTGTGATGGGAATTACGCGATTTGTGGTGGGGGCTACTTGCATTGAAGGGGTGGAAAAGGGTTAGAGTGGGGCCTTGTGGGGAGCAGTGGGGACCTAGCAGTGAACGGTACCGGTTCCCTCCCCCCCACGGAAATCGACACCACCGGACGAGCAGAGGGGAGGCATCGACATGGTCTTCGTGGGAACCCACGACCACACGCTGGACGACAAGGGCCGACTCGTACTCCCCGCCCGGTTCCGCAGCCACTTTGCCGAATCGGCCTATCTGCTGCCGAACGCCGGATGTATCTCGCTCTGGGAGCCCGAACGCTTCGAGAAGATGATTGGTCGTCTCGGTGAGCAGGTCCGAGCGGGCGAGATTGATCCTCTCTCTCCTAAGCAGGTGGCCCACGCGTCGAGCATCGTCCGGCCCGACGCCCAGGGGCGTATCACCATTCCCGAACGACTGCGTACCTTCGCCTCCCTCGAGCACGACGTCATGGTCTGCGGAGCGGTCGAATCCCTCGAGATCTGGAATGCCGAGACCTGGGCGGCCATGTCTGCCGACCTCGATCAGTCGGTGGCCGACCTATTCCTGCGCGGCGGCGGGATCTGATCACCCCTCACCGGCTCGCCTCGACCTGACTGGAGCAGGCCGGAGACCACACCGAACACGACACACCGAACACAGGAGACGACCAGCACCCACGCGATCTGAAGACCAGGACGACCGACGCCGTTTGGCTCGTCCCTGGACCGTCCCCCGATCGGCAGGATGGGAGGCCCCTACTCCGCCCGCTTGCCATCTAGCCCGACTCGGGGAGACATCCCGACGGGTGCCGCCTGATCGGGGGACGGTCGAGGGACGAGCTTCGGGGCCGAGGCGCCGAGGCGGTCGGACAGGTACGGATGCGGCCCGGACCATGACAGAGCAGTTCGATGAAGAGTTGAGGGTCGAGAGCCCAGGATCGTCGGCCTTTCACCACGTTCCGGTGATGTGTTCCGAGGTCCTTGAAGTGTTGATGGAGGCACCAGCAGGGGTGATCCTGGATGCCACGGTCGGTGGAGGAGGCCACGCCGAGGCCGTCCTCACCGCACGGCCCGACCTGACTGTGCTGGGCCTTGACCGTGACGACGCCGCACTGGCTGCCACCGCTGAACGCCTCGCTCCCTTCGGTGACCGGGTGGTGTTGCACCGTTCGGCCTTCGGTGACCTCTCGACAGCCCTGGATTCCGTCGGCGTGGAACGAATCTCGGGCTTCCTGTTCGACCTTGGCGTGTCCTCTCCGCAACTTGACCAAGCGGACCGGGGGTTCAGCTATCGGGAGGCCGGCCCGCTGGACATGCGAATGGATCGCCGTCAGGAGCTCACGGCTGCAGCGGTCGTCAATGAGTACGACGAGGCGGACCTGGCCCGGGTCCTCCGTTGGTACGCCGATGAACGTCACGCCCGGCGGATCGCCCGGACGGTGGTTGCCGCCCGACCGGTGACCGACACGGCCCAACTCGCCGAACTGGTACGTGAGGCGATTCCGGCCCCAGCCCGGCGCCGCGGTGGCCATCCCGCCAAGCGCACCTTCCAGGCCATCCGCATCGAGGTCAACGGTGAACTAGACCAATTGGCGGGAGCCATCGACGAGGCGATTCGACGCCTGGTGATCAGCGGTCGGGGAGCGGTCCTGTCCTATCACTCGGGCGAGGACCGGATCGTGAAACACCAATTCGACCGGGCGGCCACCGGTGGGTGCTCCTGCCCTCCGCGCCTCCCTTGCGTCTGCGGTGCCCAACCGACGGTCGTCATGGCTCGCCGTGCTGGCTGGACGCCGGGTGACGACGAGGCCACCGTCAATCCCCGTGCTGTTAGCGCCCGACTTCGGGCTGTGGAACGGGTCGAACGTCAGGTGGCGACACCATGACGGCCGTACTTCGCCCGGTCCGGAC
>DPMC01000234.1 GCA_003541675.1 Acidimicrobiaceae bacterium
GTCGCCGTGGATCCAGTCCTGTTGGTTCCTGCCTGCCTGATCGTCGTGGGGTTGGCGGCCGGCACGGTGCTGTCAGGCAGCCTCGACGGACTGGTTCGGCTGACGATGGTGGTCGGCGGTGGGACGATGTTGGCTGCCGTGGTCCACCTGCCGGCGGCCGTAGTCGTCGCGGGACGCGACGGTGCAGGTTGGAGCGGTTGGTGGGGATCGGCATCGGGCGGCGGTTGGGAGGCGACGGGATCGATCGGCCTCTCCGGGGTTCTGGCCCTGGCGCCGGGAGCCGACGGGCCAACAGCGGTCACAGGGTTGTTCGTCCTTCCGCTGTTGGCCCTCTGTACGGCGCGGGGGCGGCACCTCTCGGTGGTCGTCCGAGCCTGGTTCGTGGCCGCTGCAGGGGCTGTGGTGCTGGTATCAGTGGACCAGGGTTGGCTGGGGGTCGAGGATTCGTTCCTCCGGTCGGTGGATCCGGCGGTCCTCCTCGTGCCGGTGGCCCTCGGCCTTGCCTGGGTATCGGCAGCCGGGGTGGCCGGGCTGGGTGCCGACCTGGCGCACCTGGCCACACAGGTCCACGTGGGTCCAATGGCCCGGGTGGTTCGCAACGGGCTGCTAGGAGCAGTGGTGATCAGCCTGGCCATCGGGGCGTTGCCGGTCCTGACCGGTTCGTTCGCCGGCGACTGGGGAGTGCCGCGTGCCGATCTGACGGTGGCGCTGCCCGGGGCGGGGGCCCGTCTGGCCGATGGTGACACGGTGCCCGGTGGGGATGCCCGTGTCCTGTGGATCGGGGATCCGCTCGTGCTTCCGGCAGCGGGAATCCCGCTTTCGTGGAGCGATCGTTCGTCCGGCGTGCCGTCGGATCGATTCGACCGCCTGGCGCTTGCCGTGACCGACGGGCGACCGGACCTGTCTGACCAGTGGTCGCCGGGTGAGACGACCGCGATGGTGGCGTTACGAGATGCCGTGGGTTCCGCGCTGGACGGTGTCACCCACCGACTGGGGGCCGATCTGGGCCGATGGGGGGTGGCCCGGGTGGTGGTCGTCGAGCGATCGGCCCCGGTCCCCGGCCCGGGCGTCGAGCGACCGGTACCCGGCCGTCTCACCGAGGTGCTGGCCCGACAACTCGACCTGGAGCGGGTCGAGGCGGTGAACCGGGCGGTGACCGTGTATCGCAACACAGCGGTAGAGGCTCCGTTCTCGGTGGTTCGGGACCGGAACCGGCGGGTTGTCCCCGCTGGGGTGACCCGCCGTTCGCTGACCCGGTGGGTGGTCGAGGTTCCGGCGGACGGCGCCCTGCGTTGGATGGTGGGTCCCGACGACCGCTGGGAAGTCGGGGTCGACGGGAAGCCGGCGACGGTACTGGCGCCCGACGCTGACCACGGAGTGTCCGGGCGGCCATCGGTCAGGGTGGCCGCCGGGAGCATGGCCACGTTCGAGGTCGACGATGACGGGCTAGCCCGGCGTCGCCAGATCCAACTGGTACTGGTCGCCGTGTTGGTGCTGCTGGCCAGTTGGGCTCGCACGTCCCGGGACTCGAAGCGACGACAGCAGCGGGCGGGGATCCGATGAACGCCACCCGGGGTCCGGCCATCCTGGTGCTGGCTGCCATGACGGCTGCGGCGGCCGCGCTCTCGTCCGGACCGGTCGAGGTGTCGGGCGCCGAGGCCCGCCCTGAGGCCCGAGCCGCCACGACCCTCGACAGTTCCTCGACGGCCCTCTGGTTCTGTACCGGGCCGACCGCTGAACTGGACGGGATCGATGAGCGGACCGTCGAGGTGGTGGGGATATCGGCTTCGCCCACCGAGGGTCGGGTGACGGTGGTGGACGAAGCCGGTCGGGCCGTGGAGCGGGCCTTCAGGATCGGTCCGGGAGACCGCCTCAGGATCTCGCCCGGCCAGTTCGTCTCCGGGGCGATGTTCGCCGGTGTCACCGTCGAGGTCAGGGGTGGTGCCGCCGTGGTAGGCCAGACGGTGGCCGGTCCGGACGGAGCGGATCGTCGGCCATGCACGACCAGGGCTTCTGACACCTGGGTGGTGCCCTGGTCGACCACGGCCCGGCCCGGAAATCGTGCCTGGGTGCTGCTCCACAATCCGTTCCGAGCCGCAGCGGTGGCCGATCTACGGTTCGTCGGCGACATCGGTCGCCGCGAGACTTTGGACTCCCAGGGCGTCGTGGTGCCCGGCCGTTCCATTGTGGCCTACGACGTGACGGAGCGGATCGCCGATTCCGCGGTCGTTTCGGCCACCATCGACGTCCGCGTGGGTCGGGTGGTGGTCGCTCGACTCCAGGCGTCGGACGGGTCGGGCCCCCTGGCCACCCGGGGTCTGGACCTGGCTCCCGGGGTGCCGGAGCTCGCCACCCGGGCATTCATTCCCGGGGTCGGCACGGGAGCGGTGTCGACCGGAAGCCCGGGTGCCGGTACGTCGGTGGTGGTCGTCAACACGGGCGTGGAGGCCGTTGAGGCCGAGGTGGTGGTCCGGACCGGTGAAGAGGTGACCGGCCTGGAGCCGTGGCGTCTGGTGCTGAGGGCCGGCCAGCGCCACGTGGTGGACCTCGATGCCGGTCGTCTCGAGGGGACTGACGCCTTCGGGGTGGAAGTGAGGACGCTGGACGGTCGCCCGATCGCCGCTTCGGTGGTGCAGCGGTTCGGAGGTGACGGTGTCTCAGAGGCCAGTAGTTCAGTAGAGGGCGGCCTGGCGGTGCGGCCGGCGGCTGTCGTGGCGGCTCGAGGGTGGGTGGTGGATCTCAATGATCGGTACGGGGCCACCGCTGATGTCCTCGCCGTCATGAATCCAGCCAGCGAGGGAATCGCCACCATCGAGGTGAAGGTTCTGGCCGGGACAGCACCGGCTGGTGTGGCGCGTTCGGTGGAGTTGGCGCCCGGGACGCAGGTCTCGTTCGATCTGGCGGGCGGACCACCGGCGGTTCTGGCCGTGGAGTCCACGGCGCCGGTCATTGTCTCTATCCACAGCAGGACAGGTGAGGGAGCAACCGCTTCTTTCGCAGTGGCGGTCGCCGGGACCGAGGCCCGGCCCGTTCCCAGCAACTGAG
>DPMC01000253.1 GCA_003541675.1 Acidimicrobiaceae bacterium
CTGACAACAGCGGCCCCATCGTCGCGGTCCAGTAGGTCGGACGGTTCGGGACATCGGTATGAGGATTCGATCGGGGGGTCATGGCGAAGTTCGGTGAGGGCGAGCTCCTCAAGTGTTCGTTCTGCGGGAAGACGCAGAAACAGGTCAAGAAGCTGATCGCCGGCCCCGGCGTCTACATCTGCGACGAGTGCATTGATCTCTGCAACGAGATCATCGAAGAGGAGCTCTCCGAGCCCACTGAGACCCCGACTGGCGAGGTCCCCCGTCCCCGAGAGATCTACTCGTTCCTGGACGACTACATCGTGGGCCAGGAACGGGCCAAGAAGATCCTCTCGGTTGCCGTGTACAACCACTACAAACGGGTGCGGACGGCTGCTGCCTCGCCGGTTACCGGCGAGACCGTGGAACTAGCGAAGTCCAACATCCTGCTGATCGGTCCAACCGGTAGTGGCAAGACGTTGATGGCCCAGACCCTGGCCCGCATGCTCAACGTCCCCTTCGCCATTGCCGACGCAACGGCGCTGACTGAGGCCGGCTACGTCGGCGAGGACGTAGAGAACATCCTCTTGAAGCTGATTCAGGCCGCCGACTACGACATCAAGAAGGCTGAGACCGGGATTATCTACATCGATGAGATCGACAAGGTCGCTCGTAAGAGCGAGAACCCGTCGATCACCCGTGATGTCTCCGGCGAAGGCGTCCAACAGGCATTGTTGAAGATCCTCGAGGGCACCTCGGCGGCCGTTCCACCACAGGGCGGACGCAAGCATCCCCACCAGGAGTTCCTGCAGATCGATACCACGAACATCCTGTTCATCTGTGGTGGGGCGTTCGCCGGACTCGAGAAGTTGATCGAATCCCGTCAGGGTGGTGCGGGGGTGGGCTTCGGTGCCGACGTCCGTTCGCCGTCAGACAAGGACGTGGGTGCGCTCTTCTCGGATGTCCGACCAGAGGATCTCATCAAGTTCGGCCTCATCCCGGAGTTCATAGGACGTCTCCCGGTGGTGGGCACGGTGGCCCAGTTGGAGATCGAGGCGTTGGTCAAGATTCTCGTGGAGCCCCGGAATGCGTTGATCAAGCAGTACCAGCGTCTGTTCGAGTTCGAGGACATCGAACTTGAGGTGGCCGAGGACGCCCTGGTGGCCATTGCCGAACAGGCACTGGAGCGGGGCACCGGGGCCCGTGGTCTGCGGGCCATCATCGAGGAGGTCCTCCTCGACGTGATGTATGAGTTGCCGGGCGACGAGGAAGCCGGCCGTGTGGTGGTTGACCTCGCCTCGGTGAAGGGTGACTCAGCGCCAACGGTGCTGCAGCGCGAGGACGTTCGGCCCGACCGCGCCGCATCCTGACCCGACCCGGACCAGATTTATGACGGACGACAACGTCCATGACCTACCAAGTGCGTTGCGTTTCCTCGATCGCCACGTCAACCTCGAGGCGGCCGCCGGACGTATCCACGGCCTGAGCCTGGATGCCATGCGGGGCCTGACCGACGTGATGGGACGGCCACAATTGGACGTCAGGACGGTGCATGTGACGGGCACCAACGGCAAGGGTTCGGTCTCGGCCATGGTGTCGTCGTTGCTGGTCGCTGCCGGTCTCCGAGTGGGTGGCTATTCCAGCCCGCATGTCGACACGGTCCGTGAACGCCTCACCATGGATGGCGAGTGGATCACCGAGGAGGCGTTCGCCGAACTGGTGGCCGACCTAGAGCGGTACGCCGAGGCAGCGCCGGAACGGCCGTCGTACTTCGAGTTGCTCACCGCTGCGGCCCTGCTGTGGTTCAGCAATGAGGCAGTGGCAGTGGCGGTGGTCGAGGTTGGTCTGCTGGGCCGCTACGACGCCACCAACGTGATCGATTCTGACGTCTCGGTGGTGACCAACATTGGACGGGACCACACCGACGGGACGGGCGACTGGCGTCGGGACGTGGCATCGGAGAAGGCCGGGATTATCCGGGCTGGACGGCCCCTCGTCCTTGGGGAGACGTCGATCGAACTGCGTGAAGTCTTCGTCGCCGAGGCTCCCGAACCGGTGTTGGCACGGGGGGTGGACTTCGGTGTCCGCTCTACCGAACGGGCCGTCGGGGGACAGCTAATCGACTTCTGGACCCCGGGTGGCGAACAGAGCGAGGTATTCCTTCCGCTGCACGGGGATCATCAGGCGGACAACGTCGTGGTGGCCCTCACGGCCGCTGAGGCCTTCCTCGATGCGCCGCTCGCCGATGACGTGGTGGCCGAGGGTCTCGCTTCGGTTCGGGTCCCAGGCCGACTCGAGGTGGCCTGCGCCGAACCATTGG
Source organism: Acidimicrobiaceae bacterium (assembly GCA_003541675.1). Lineage (GTDB taxonomy): Bacteria > Actinomycetota > Acidimicrobiia > Acidimicrobiales > MedAcidi-G1 > UBA9410. The sequence goes on from DPMC01000253.1 coordinate 2,300, forward strand.
TAGTGCTCGATGGTGCCCACAATCCGGAGGCCATTCGGGCGTTGGCCGTCGCAGTCCCCGAGGTTTTCCCGGCGGCTCGACGCATCATGGTCGTGGGTTGCCTCGGACCAAGAGATCCGCACGAGATGTTCGACGAACTGGTGGCCCTGGCTCCCGACCTGATGGTGGTGTGCACCGCTCCGTCTCCAAGAGCGGTGCGGGCCGCTGATCTGGCGACGCTGGCCCGTGAGCGTCGGATGGACGTCGAAGTGGTCCCCGATGCCGTCGATGCCGTGCGACTCGCCGTCTCGGTCGCTGACGAGGCCGACGTGGTGGTAGTGACCGGTTCGTTCTATGTGTTGTCCTCGGCCCGCGAGGCTCTCGCCGGCATGGATGGCCCGTAGCCTCCTCGCCATGAACCGAACCCTCGTCATCTGCAAGCCCGACGCCGTGGAACGCGGCCTAGTCGGGGAGATCATCGGCCGCTTCGAACGACGGGGTCTGACCGTTGCGGCAGCCGAACTCCGCCTACTGGACGCCGACACGTTGGCTCGCCACTACGAAGAACATGTGGGAAAGGGCTTCTACAACGACCTGGTGGCCTTCATGTCCCGATCGCCGGCCATGGTGCTGGTCGTTGAAGGACCCGAGGACACCTTCGCCGTGGTCCGCTCGATGATGGGGGCGACCAATCCCCGCGATGCGGCGCCGGGGACCATCAGAGGCGATTTTGGCCTCGTGATGACCGAGAATCTGGTCCATGGGTCGGATGCCAACGAATCGGCTGAGCGCGAGATCGGCATATTCTTCCCCGGCCTCTAGGCCGCTCATAGCGCTACCTTCTTTCAGAGGGAACGAATGCCCGCGGTCAGTGGTCGCGTGTACGCGGAGAGTGGCATTTAGTTGACGGACGCGTTACGTTTCTGGGAGTACCGGGGCCTCTTGCTCCGGATCTGAACCGTGCGCGGCCCACCCGTGCCCGGCTTGACCGACCCGACGACATACGGAGCCCACCGGGCAATGGCCGCTACCCAAGATCGATCGGCCAGACGGCCGGTTCTCGGCTCCCGAGACATCGCAGTTGACCTCGGCACGGCCAACACACTGGTCTCGGTGCGGGGCGAGGGCATCGTGCTCGACGAGCCATCGGTAGTGGCCGTCAACGCGCTGGACGGGACCCTTCTGGCCGTCGGCGACGAAGCCAAACGAATGATCGGCCGGACGCCCGATCACATCCGCGCCGTGCGCCCCCTCAAGGACGGCGTCATCGCCGACTTCGAGGTCTGCGAGAAAATGCTCCGCTACTTCATACAGCAGGTCCACAGTCGCAAGTGGGCCAAGCCGCGGATGGTGATCTGTGTCCCGTCAGGGGTTACCGGCGTGGAGCGAAGAGCTGTCCAGGAGGCAGCCGAGTATGCGGGAGCCCGCCCCCCCGCCTACATCATCGAGGAACCCATGGCGGCCGCCATCGGAGTTGGCCTACCGGTTGCCGAGCCCACCGGTTCGATGATCGTCGACATAGGTGGCGGTACCACCGAGGTGGCCGTGATCTCCCTAGGTGGTGTGGTGGCTGCCCAGTCCACCCGGGTAGGTGGCGATGAGATGGACGACGCTGTCAAGCAGTTCCTCAAGAAGGAAAAGGGCGTCGATGTCGGAGACCGAACCGCGGAGAACATCAAGATCCGCCTCGGGTCAGCCCACCCCCTGACTCAGGAGATCCGAGCCGAGGTCAGCGGACGAGGCCTCCGTTCCGGGCTGCCCGAAGCGGCAGTCTTCACCACCCGTGAGATCCGCGAAGCGCTCGAGGAACCCGTGTCGGCCATCATCGATACGGTGAAGGTCACCCTAGATCGGACGCCACCCGAACTAGCCGCTGACATCATGGATCGAGGCATCACCTTGGCTGGTGGCGGGGCCCTGCTGATCGGACTGGCCGACCGGATCCGCGCCGAGACCGGCATGCCGGTCTGGATGGCTCCCGATCCGCTGCGGGCCGTGGCCATGGGAGCCACAGCGGTACTCGAGGAGTTCTCGCGCTTCGGGGACATGATCTTCGGCGACGACGCCGAGTAGGCGACCGTGGCGGCCCCTCGGCCCACGGGCGTTCCCCGTTCCACCCTGCTGATTCTGATCGCTGCGGCCCTCACGCTGCTCACCCTGCAGTACCGGGGGGTGGAACCGTTGGGTGCATTCCAACGGGGCGTGCGCGACGTAATCGAACCACTCCGGACAGTCAGCGACCGGGTGGCGTCACCCGCACGCTCTGCCTGGAACGGACTCTTGAACTACGACGACCTAAGGGCCGAGAACGAACGTCTGGCCGCCGAGCTGGCCCGCATGCGGGGCCGGCGCCTTTCGGCAGAAGCGGATGAGGAGCTACTGGAACGGCTTCTGGGCGAGGTCGACATCGGCTTTGCCGACCTCGACACGGTGGTAGTCCGGATCCTGGGGACGCCGCCTGGGAACTTCGCCACCCACACCATCGAGGTCGACAAGGGGACTGATGACGGCCTTGCCGAGGGCATGCCTGTGGTGACCGGCGCCGGTCTGGTGGGACGCCTGGAATCGGTGGACCGAGCCCGCTCGACGGTTCGGTTGATCACCCATCCGGAGTTCCGGGTGGGTGTGCG
>DPMC01000280.1 GCA_003541675.1 Acidimicrobiaceae bacterium
TGGAGGTGATGACACCTAAGGCCTATGTGATCTTTCTTCCGTTACCCCTTGTTTCGCCTGCAATCACAGGCATCTGCCGGGACGGGTAATCACGGTCGAAATCAGTGGGACTGCTTTGGGTACGGACTCGGCCCGGAATCGTGGTTCTCGAGCTCCTGGCAGCCGAAGCCACGAGAGACGCGACCCTCAGTGGACCATGACGGCTACAAGATCAGACCGAAGCCGTGCCCCCTCGGTGTGCCTAGATTTGGGCCGTGTATTCAACCGACCCACTTCTGACCACCTCCGTGGGAGGCACCCCACTAGTTCAACTCAACAAGGTTGTTCCAGATGGGTGCGGGACCGTGTGGCTCAAACTGGAGTCGGGTAACCCAACGGGGAGTTACAAGGACCGTATGGCAGTCGCTGTTCTCGGACGTGCGATCGAGAGAGGCGAGGTCAAACCTGGTGATCGGGTAGTCGAGTACACGGGTGGAAGCACGGGTACGGCACTTGCTTTTGTTGCAGCTCGGTTGGGTCTGAGCTTCGTGGCGGTGTCATCCGATGCATTCGCGGCGGCGAAGTTACGTTCGATGCGTGCATACGGGGCTGAAGTCATAATTGAGACAAGCGAGGACGGTGCTATCACGCCTGAACTAATCGGTCGCATGAAGGGCCGGGCGCAAGAACTGGTTTCCAAGGAAGGCTGTTTCTATGCGGACCAATTTGGTTCTCCGGACGTTCTAGTTGGCTACGAGCCGATGGGGGCCGAGATCGCCGAGCAGACTGGTGGGGCCGTAGATCTCATCTGCGCCGGCGTTGGGACGGGCGGAGCTCTCATGGGTGCTGTCAATGGGCTTGTCAGCAAAGGAGTTCGGCCAGACGTGATTGCGCTCGAACCTGCTCAATCTCCACTGTTGACCACTGGCGTTGGGGGCCCTCACCGGGTCGAAGGCATAGGAGTTGGGTTCGAACCGCCGTTCCTTGATCGCACACGATGTGCGGAAATCCGGACGGTTGATGAGGGTTTCGCCATGGAAATGTGCCGTCGCTTGGCCTTCGAAGAAGGTTTGCTCTGTGGCGTTTCAACAGGCCTCAATGTTTGTGCTGCGATCGAGCTTGCTGCAGAGCTTGGCCGAGGTTCATCTGTTGTGACTTTGGCCTGTGATAGCGGCTTGAAGTATCTGGATAGTGGCCTCTTTGATCGACCCGTCTAGATCTGGGTCGGTGCGACAGGTAACAGTGGCGGCACGCTTCCTCTGACTTACCGCAGGAGGATTTCTCCGGCCATGTCGGCGATTCGGTGGGCCTCGCCTACCTGGCCGGTGGAAACGGCCGTGTACCGTTCCGATTTGCCTGCGGTGAGGCTCCAGAGGCGGAAAAGTTCAGAGAGGAGATGCCGGCGGGACCTATTCGGCCAGTCCGGTACCGCCCACCACGCGGATCCGGCCCGCCGCCGGGTCTACCTCGATGCGGTCACCGTCAGCGATAGAGCTCATGACATCAGATACTCCGACGACTGCCGGAATGCCGAGTTCCCGTGACAGCACCGCAGCATGCGACATGGGGCCGCCCTCGGCGGTTACCAGACCGCCCACCAGAGTTAGGACCATGTTGTAGGCCGGCGAGGTAGTGCGGGTTACCAGGATCTCTCCCGGCTCTAGGCGATCGAACGCCTCGTCGGCATTTTCGGCCACCCGAGCCACACCGACAAACGGTTTCATTCCGATTCCTGTCCCGGTGAGCGGCGGGCGATCGACGAGCGGCCCGTCGAGTTCACCCATGCCGAGCTCGGCGATCACGGTCAGGACGAGCGACACCGTCGTGGCCAACGGTTCCGGCAACGCTTCCAGCGGTGGCTGTGCCTCGGCCTCTCCCAGTGTCGCCGGAGGATCCAGGGTCTTCTGGCGTGCCCGGTTCGCGGCACGGGCTGCTAGGTCATCGGCACCGGGTCCCGGTGCTCCAGCCACGACGGCAGGCAACTCGTAGCGGTCCAGCTCGAAGACGTGGGCGGAGTCCCGGAGACGTCCCGACGAAGCGAGCCGGCGACCAGCCTCCAGCATGGCCAGGCGCAGCAGCCCGCAAGGCCACTCGGCAGTGATCGGCCCGTTGTCGTCACGCAGATCCATCGCCTCACGTGCATCCGCCAACAGGCTGTCGAACCGGTCACGGTCAGCCTCCGGCACCTGTTCCCGGAGCACAGCAGCCTTGTCCGCCTCGCCGGGATCTGGACCGGTGGTGTCACCACTGAGGATGCTGGCCAACACCACGTCGGGTGCCTCACCCAACGTCGGTGAATCCAGGTCATAGCCGGCATAGAGAACTGAGCCCCGCTGGCGCAGGTAGGCGTGCAACTCGGCGGCAGCCTCCGGCGATGCGTCGGCGACCTCCGACAGGCTGGTCGGCTGGATCCCCGCCGCGGTGACGGCGGCCCGGATCCGGCTCAGTGCCTCTCGCGGCTCGACCGTCGACGGCGATGCTCCGGCCAGTGTAGAGAGCAGGTCCGTACTAGCCAGGCCCCATTCACCACCAGCTAGGAGTAGCAGTCCGATGGGCCCCAGGTCGTAGCCATGGAGACGGAAGTGCTCCTCGAAGGTCGACCGAAGGTGAGCCAAGATCTCGCTGATGTGGTCGGCCAGCCCCTGACCGTCCAGCGATCCAAGGTCGACGTCCTGAAGGGCTAGGTTTCGGGCCACGAGGCGTGGTCGGATCGAGGAATGCCACTGTTCGATGACCGCCGGAGCGGGTGAAGTCTCGAGGGTTCGTCGGGCGGCTCGGGTACGACGCCTGAACTCCGGGTGAAGTCGGGAGGCAATTTTCAGGACCATGGTGGGGGGGGCTTTAGCCGAGGGCCGGTCGGGCAGGATGAGGGGCCGTAGCCGCGTGTACATAAAGCCCTCGATGAAGGCCACTGACAGCGTCTCGGCCGGTATACCCAGTAGTGGCCACTGCTCGCGGTAAGCGGCTTCCACCGACGCGGGCAGCAACCACCGCATGATCGGGGTGGTGCCGCCGGTGAAGTGGGAGCGGTCCAACTGCCACCGTCCGGGTCCGGGCGACTGGAACTCTGCAGTCATGTCCAGCTCCCTCCTGCGGTTGACAACCTAGGCGTCAAAGACCGGGTCTGCTCTAGTCAGTCTCGCTAAGCGCCCCCGTTGCATGCTCTGAACTGGTTTGGCCGAACCGGTTCAGAGGCCACCCAGCCGCCGGAGTGATCTTCGAATAGGCCGTTCTGGTCTGGCTGCTGGTCGGCTAAACGCGCCGAGGGGGTTGGCAGGGTAGAGATCCCTTGCGACGGGGTTTGTCACGGCCCGTCGGCTTCCTTGGAATAGAGGGCGTTTAGGGGGTTTTCGAGGGTTGGCAGCAGGGCAGGGATTGGGGTAGGGGATCAGCCCTAAAACGGGTCAAATCGGGCACTCGAGGGGTAGTCGCAGCTCAAACGCTCCGAGGTATCTGGCCCCATACGACAACAGGCCTCGCCGTCGAGTGTCCTCGACGCTTATCGGCAATGGTGGAGCTGACGCATAAACCACCACATGCGGCCACCATCACGATTCTCGGCGTCGTTTGAGTTCGTGGTGGTCGCCGTCAGGGTTGTCGGCGCAGTCAGGGTTGTCGTCTTCGTCGACGAGAACACCGTCGCGGTCAGTGAGACGCTTCTCGCAGTGTTGGCAGCGGCGACGCCGAAGGACGAGCAGAAGAAGCAACCCGGCAGCGGCTAGGACGACGATGATCGGCTTCCACCAGTTGGTGCCACTCCCGGTGCCCTCAGGTTCGGCGGAGGTGAGGGCTTGGCGAATCACCCCGTCGCCCGGGTCGCTGGCGTCGAA
>DPMC01000216.1 GCA_003541675.1 Acidimicrobiaceae bacterium
TCTTCAGATCCTGTACGAAATCCTTAACGAACGGTCCGATGCGGTGGCCGAGCGTAGCTACGCCCCGTGGACCGATCTGGCCGAGGTGCTCCGTCGTGAGGGCCTGCCGTTGTTCTCGGTCGATACGCACCGACCGGCACGCGACTTCGACATCCTGGCCTTCAACTTGTCGGCTGAGCTGGTGTTCACCAACGTGTTGGAGTGCGTGGATCTAGCTGGCATCCCGGTCCGGACCGCCGATCGCGCCGACGACGACCCGTTGGTGCTGGTGGGCGGCCACTGCGCCTATAACCCCGAGCCGCTGGCCGACTATGTAGATGCGGCGGTGCTGGGCGACGGCGAAGAGGTGGTTGGTGAAATCACCGAGGTGGTGGCCGCCTGGAAGGCCGCCGGTGGTGGCCTCCGAGGCGACCTGCACAGACGTCTAGCCATGGTGGCAGGCGTGTACGTCCCGTCGCTTTACGAAGCGACTTTCGCCGATGGGCGCCTTCAAGGCGTTCGGCCGAGGCCTGAGTCGACAGAGGTCGTCGAGGTGGTCGAGAAGCGAACGGTGGCTGATCTGGCCGATTGGCCGTACCCGAAGAAGCAACTGGTGCCGGTGACCGAGGTGGTCCATGACCGTCTCAACGTGGAGGTGTTCCGGGGCTGTACCCGGGGTTGCCGCTTCTGCCAGGCCGGCATGATCACCCGACCGGTCCGCGAGCGGCCTGCCGGCCAGGTTCGGACCATGGTGTCGGAGGGCCTGAAGCGAACGGGGTATGACGAGGTGGCCCTCACCTCGCTTTCGACAGCTGACTTCAGCGGCATCGAACAGGTTGTGGCTGAAACGGTCGCCGATGACGCCTGTGGGCAGGTCTCAGTGTCGCTGCCCAGCCTGCGGGTCGACGCTTTCACGGTGGGTATCGCCGCCGAGATCCAGAAGGCGCGACGGACCGGATTGACCTTTGCCCCTGAGGCGGGTTCCTGGCGCATGCGACAGGTCATCAACAAGCTCATCCGCGAAGAGGACCTCTACGCGGCGGTCGAGGCGGCCTACTCGCAGGGCTGGCGCCGGGTGAAGCTCTACTTCCTAACCGGTCTCCCGACAGAGACCGACGAGGACACGCTGGGCATCCTCCACATGGCTCGTCGATGCGTAGAGGTCGGGCGCCAGCACATCCGGAACCCGTCGGTCACGGTGTCGGTGGGCGGGTTCGTGCCCAAGCCGTTCACACCTTTCCAGTGGTTCGGGCAGAACACGGAGACTGAATTGCGTCGGAAGGTGGGCGTGCTTCGCGATGAACTTAAGCGCGACACCAAGGGCTACCGGGGAGTGCAACTGAAGTGGCACGATCCGCGGGCCACGGCCATCGAGGGCCTGCTGAGCCGCGGTGACCGCCGTCTTGGCCCCGTGGTGGAGGACGTCTGGCGATCCGGCGGGGTGTTCCAGGAGTGGAGCGAGCACTTCAATCTTGAACTCTGGACCGATGCCCTCGAACGGCAGGGCCTGACCCTCGAAGAGATGGTGTACCGCCACCGCACCGAGGACGAGGCCTTTGCCTGGGACCACCTTTCGGCGGGCCTCCACCGGGACTTCTTGTGGCAGGACTGGCGTGATGCCCTTGAGGCCGTGGGCCTCGAGGACTGCCGGTGGACACCGTGCTACGACTGTGGGGCCTGCACCGGCTACGGCATCGAGCACGTGGTGGCCTCCGCGGTGCCGCCGGCTGGTGGAAGCCAGGGAACCGGACAGGATCTGGTAGGCGGCGGGGAGGTGCCGGTTCTGCTCACCACTCGACCCGATACCAGCCGGCCCAATAGGGGTGCGCCGGCTCCGGTGGGGAGTGCGTGATGCGTATCCGGATCCGGTTCCACAAGAAGGGAAAGGTTCGCTTCACCAGCCACCGGGACGTCGCCCGGATCTGGGAACGGGCCTTTCGCCGTGCCGGGATTGCCGTGGCCTACAGCCAGGGTTTCTCTCCGAGGCAGAAGTTGTCGTTCGGGCTGGCCCTGTCGACAGGCCACGAGTCCGAAGCGGAGTTCCTGGACGTGGAAGTGGTCGAGGACCGTTTCTGCGACGGTGAGGCCTGGGCAGACGGCCGGGGCGTGGCCCTGGGAGCTGAGTTGGTCGAGACGTTGAGCGCCGCACTGCCTATCGGGATCGACGTGGTGGCCGTGGCGCCCATCGAGAAGGGCGAATCGCTGCAACAGGTCGTCGTGGCCTGCACGTGGTCGATGGATGTCGATGACATCGACCGGGCGGATGCTGAAGCGTGGGTGGCCGACGTGCTGTCCCGCGCCGAGATCGTCGTCGAACGCGAACGCAAGGGGAAGCCGGTCATTGAGGACCTGCGACCCCATGTTCACGCTCTCGACGTCACCGGGATCACGGAGAACGGGGTTCGGCTGTCGGCCGACCTCGGGACCCAGCCCCGCGCACTCAGGCCGTCAGAGTTGCTGACTGCGGTGGATCCGCCGTTGGTGGCCCGGACTGTGTGCAGGATGAACCAATGGACGTCGCAGGGACCCGACCGCGAAGAGCCGTTGACGGCCCCGGTCATCCCTGCCCCGTCGGCACGATTGCCGGCGTGATGAGAAGGGAATACAGCAATGAGCGAGAACGAAGAAGGGGCCCGGACCAACGGGCCCAGAGACACCGGATCAACTGATCCTGGTGAGCGGGGCGACGAAAGCCGCTCCGCGGCCACGTCCCGTCCCGATTCTGGTGGCGGGGAAACAAGACCGAAGATCGGCGACAGCCGCCCCGCACCTGACGGTCCCGACGGTGGACGCAGGCCCCAGATCGGTGACAGCCGTCCGGCGCCCGATGCCCGCCCGTCTGGCGATGGCGCCAGTGGCAACAAGGAGCGAAACCAGGGCGGTGACGGTGATGCGGGTTCTGGCTCGGGACGTGGTCGACGTCGCCGTCGTGGTGGCCGTGGCCGCGGCCAGGGCGGAGAACGCCAGAACCAGCAGAGAGGCGAGCAGCAGGGCGGTGGCGGCCGTGGCCGCCAGCGTGGCGGCAACCGTCCGGTAGAAGCGGTCACCGATGATGCGCCGGTAGAGCTCGACGAGGAAACCCTCCGGAGCCGTCGTGGTCGAGAGCGCCGAGGCAAGCCCATTGGCCGCTACACCATGTGTGTGAGCGTGAGTGGTGGGATCACCCAGATCGCCGTGTTGGAGGGCCGCCAACTCATCGAGCACTACCTGTCGCGTCCTGCCGACGATGTGACCGAGATCCACGGCAACGTGTACCTCGCCAAGGTCCAGAACGTGCTGCCCGGTATGGAGGCAGCCTTTGTCGACATTGGAACCCCGAAGAACGCGGTGATCTACCGGGGTGACCTCCAGTACGACGACAAGGAGTTCGACAGCAAGGGTCGCCCCCGTATCGAACAGGTGCTGAGGGCGCGTCAGACGATCCTGGCTCAGGTCACCAAGAACCCGATCGCCCACAAGGGAGCCCGCCTAACCCAGGAGGTCTCGCTTCCCGGACGGTTCGTGGTGTTGGTGCCCAACAGCACCACCTACGGCATCTCCAAGCGCCTACCGGAGTCCGAGCGCAAGCGCCTTCGCAACATCTTGGATCGGGTGAAGCCCAAGCAGCACGGAATTATCGTTCGGACAGCGGCCGAGAACATCACTAAAGAGGAGATCGAGCGCGACGTGCGTCGGCTCCTCAACCAGTGGGAGGAGATCGAGAAGCTCGCCGAACGCTCACAGGCGCCAAGCCTGTTGTACCGCGAGCCCGAGATGGCGTTCCGATTCATCCGCGAGGAGTTCAACAAGGACTTCCGTGGTGTGATCATCGACGATCCCGACATGTTCGAGCGGGTACGGACCTACGTGGAGAGTGTGAACCCGGCATTGGTGGATCGCATCTCGTACCACGATCCCGAGACCGAGTCGTTACCCCTGTTCGAACGCCACCATGTGCACGAGCAGTTGCGAAAGGCG
>DPMC01000206.1:0-2178 GCA_003541675.1 Acidimicrobiaceae bacterium
AGATCGTCGGCCCAACGAGTGTTCCGGCGGCCAGGCCCAGCGGGTAGCGGTGGCCCGCGCCCTGGCTACTGATCCAGACCTGCTCCTGCTCGACGAACCGTCCACGGCGCTCGATGCTGGGTCTCGGCGGCAGATCCACGCGCTGCTGGGCGATCGGGACCAACGACCAGCCACCCTGTTAGTCACCCACGATCCGACTGAAGCAGCCGACCTGGCCGATCGAGTGCTGGAGCTCACCGCCGGTCAGATCGCCGGAACCCCACCGCTCTAGGGTCCGGTCCGTGGACAGCACCTCCGGACAGACCCCAGACGGGGTACTCCAACGGTTCCGCCTGGACGGGCGGGTCGTGGTGGTCACCGGCGCCAGCTCGGGCCTTGGCGAACGGTTCGCCCGGGTGTTGTCCGACGTGGGGGCCAGGCTCGTGCTGGCCGCCCGGCGCACTGAACGCATCCAGGCCCTGGCCGACGAGCTTCCCGATGCGCTCGCCGTCAGCGTGGACGTGGCGGCCGACGACGGACCGGAGCACATCATCAACTCCGCCATCGACCACTTCGGTCGGATCGACGTACTGGTGAACAACGCTGGCATCTCAAGGGTCGTCCCGGCCGTCGACGACGATCTGGACGGCTTCCGCCACGAGCTCGCTGTCGACCTGGTGGCCCCCTACGAATTGGCCAGGCGGGCCGCCCGGTGGTGGATCGCCGAGAATCACCCAGGCGTGGTGGTCAACGTGGGTTCGGTCCTGGGTCAGGTATCCGGCGGTCGCCTCCGCGTACCCGGATACGCCGCGGCCAAGGGAGGCCTCCACAACCTGACCCGTGAGCTGGCCGTGCAGTGGGCTCGAAAGGGCATCCGGGTCAACGCACTGGCCCCAGCATGGTTCGAGACCGAGATGAACTCCGACGACATGTTCCACACCAACGCGGGTCGGAGTTACGTCGAGTCGGGCACGCCGATGGGTCGGGGCGGGCTGGCTCACGAACTGGACGGCGCCCTGCTACTCCTGGCCTCGGACGCCGGCTCCTACCTCACCGGACACATCCTGGCCGTCGATGGCGGCTGGACGGCCGTCTGACGCGGCTCGCCTGAAACAGAACCACCTGGACCGGCACTACTAGATCAGGGGCGCCAACCCCAGAGACTTCTGCAGGAACACCAACTGCACCAATAGCAGATTTTCGGCCACCTCGACCTGGGGGGTCATGTGGGTGACGCCCGACAACGGCAGGACCTGATGGGGCCGTCCGGCCTCCAGTAGGGCCCGCGACAGGGCGAGGGTGTGGGCGACCACCACGTTGTCGTCGGCCAACCCATGGACCAGCAGTAGCGGGCGATCCGGCACGTCGACCCCACGGGGCGCCCAATCCTCGGCGGAGCACAATCCACTCCGTAGGTAGTTCTCGGGCTCCACGTCTGGATGACCTAGATAGCGCTCGGTGTAGTGGGTGTCGTAGAGGCGCCAGTCGGCGACCGGCGCGCCAGCCACCGCGGCGTGGAACACGTCGGGCCGGCGTAGCACGGCCAGTGCCGCCAGGTAGCCACCAAACGACCAGCCCCGGATAGCCACCCGCCCGAGGTCCAGTCGATCGTCGGTGGTGGCCACAGCGTGCAGGGCATCAACCTGATCCTCCAGTACCGGTGCGGCCAGATTGCCACGAACCGCACGATCCCAAGCGGGGCCACGGCCCGGCGTCCCCCGCCCGTCAGCCACCACCACGGCAAAGCCCCGGTCGGCAAACCACTGGGAGGTGAGGTACTGGCCCCGCACCCGCTGTACCCGTTGAGCATGCGGTCCGCCGTAGGGATCCAGCAGAACCGGAAGCGGTGATCCGTCGTGACCATCGGGCAGGAGCACCGCGACTCGCAGCGACCGGTCTCCGACCACGTGGAAGGTTGGGCGTGGCTGGACCACCGGCTTCTCAGCATGGGAGGACAGCGCGAACCCGCCCGGATGGACCGTGGTAGTCGAACCAGCGAGGTCTGCCACCGTCACCACCGTGACCCCACCACCGACCACCGCCGAGCGGAGGCCCCCTCCTCCAGACACCGTTTCGACTGATCCATCATCCAGGGGAATCCGTAGGACATCGACGTCCATAGGATCGGCCGAGGCGCGAACCACGACACCGGCCCGGTCGCCGTCGCCGTCGCCGTCGCCGTCACCATCGCCGTCACCA
>DPMC01000206.1:2467-3044 GCA_003541675.1 Acidimicrobiaceae bacterium
GTCGCCGTCAGCGCCGACAATGGACCGCACCTGTACCCCGTCGAGGGAGTTGGGAAACAAGACGATCCCGTCCTGGACCAAGCGGTAGGCCCCGTCCCTGGACTCCACGGTGAAGAGGGAACCATTGGCCACCAACGGCGAACCCGGGACCAGGTCGACCCAGTGCTCATCGGTCGTCCGGTGCCGTTCCTCGACGGCACCCGTGGACGGATCCACCTCCAGCACGGCCAGCGTTCGTTGGTCCCGGGTCTGGACGACCAGCAGGGGTCGTCCCTCGACTGGCCAGTGCACGTCGGCCAGGTACTCGAACGTGGCGCCCTGGCTCCAGTCCACGTCGATAGTCGAACTGCCGGTGGCCCCCTCGGTAGTGGGAGCGGCTTCGTCCAGGTCAACCAGAGCTAAGCCGACCGTGGCATTGACCGTGCCGGCAGCCGGATACCGGATGGCCCGCGGCGGCGTCGCCGGCTCCGTCGGCGACGAGATCCACCACTCGGCTACCGGTGCCGTGTCTACCCTAGAGATCAACATCCGTCGACCATCGGGCGACCACCAGTGCCCACGGTTGCGGCCCATCTCC
>DPMC01000206.1:3366-9989 GCA_003541675.1 Acidimicrobiaceae bacterium
CTCGGCGGCCACGAACTCGGCCGACCCCCATGACACGGTCGGCGTGGATCCTCCGATCACCCGGCGGTCGCCACCGGGCCCCGTCGTCCGGACGGATGCACCCGACACGTAGGCCACCGCCGTGCCATCTGGGCTGAGTCGTGGATCGAAGGCACCTCCGCTGGACGGGAGCTCAACCACCCGGGCGACGGGCCCCTGGTCGTCACCTGTGTCGCCATGCCTGGGTACCTCGGCGAGGAAGACTCGTCCGTCGAGCACGAAGCACAACCGCGAAAGGTCGGGCAGCCCGTCGTAAGCCACGATCCCACCCCCAGATTCACGGACACGCTCGCGGCGGGCCAACTCGGCCGCCGGCACCCCGTCGGCCCCCTTGCACGGCCCCTCGCCATCGGCAATGTCTCCGGGGGACAGCGCTCCCGGATCGGCGATCAATCGCTCCTCGCCGGTTACTGGGTCCATCCACCAGAGGGCGTTGATCGGGTCATCACCTGAAGACGAACGCAGGAAAACCACCCGGGATCCGTCATCGGCCACCCGGATGTCACGCGGTGCCCCACAGGTGAAGCGCCGGGTCCGTGCATGCTGGCGTGGGAACGTCTCGGTGGCTTCGATCACGTTCGGACACTAGGGCCGACACCGGGCGATGCCCGCTTCTGCCCGCTTCCGATTAGTTGCCTGCATTGGCGCCAGGGCTTGACCGCTGGGACGATCTCTTCATGCGACCGGTCTCTCCATGCAACTAGGCCTCAGCCTCGGCTACTGGGGGGCACAACCCCCGGCTGATCTCGTGGACCTTGTCCAGGAGGCCGAGCGCCTCGGCTACGACGCCGCGTGGACCGCTGAGTCGTGGGGAAGCGACGCCTTCTCACCGCTCGTCTGGTTGGCCGCCCACACCGAACGCATTCGTCTGGGCACCGGCATCGTCCAGATGTCGGCCCGCACGCCCACGGCCACGGCCATGCACGCCGTCACCCTTGACCATCTCTCGAACGGCCGGCTCATCCTGGGCCTCGGCGTGTCGGGCCCCCAGGTCGTCGAGGGTTGGTACGGCCAACCGTCCAACCGCCCGCTGGCCCGCACCCGCGAGTACGTCGAGATCCTGCGGCAGGCCTTCCGGCGCGACGATCACCTGTCCTTTGACGGCGACTTTCACCAGCACCCCTACGTAGGCGAAGGTTCGACGGGGTTGGGTAAGCCCCTGAAGGTAATGGTCCATCCCCTGCGGGCCGACATCCCCATCTTCATCGGCGCCGAAGGTCCGAAGAACGTGACCCAGACGGCCGAGATCGCCGACGGCTGGCTGCCGCTGTACTACTCGCCCTACCGACCTGAGGTGTACGCCGACCAGTTGGTCGGAGCCCCGGCCCACTTCGAGGTGGCGTTGAACCTCGCGGTCACCGTCACCGAGGATGATTCAACTGACGCCATCGCCTCGGCGCTGGCCCCGGTGAAGGCCATGCTGGGCTTCTACGTGGGAGGCATGGGCGCCAAGGGGCAGAACTTCCATACGAAGTTGATGGCCCGAATGGGATTCGCCACCGAAGCCGACCGTATCCAGGACCTGTTCCTTGAGGGTCGACGGGACGAAGCCATTGCCGCTGTGCCCGACCGGTTCGCAGACGAAATCTCGCTGATCGGCACCCCGGAGCGCATCCGTGACCGCCTGGCAGCCTTCGAGGAGAGCCCGGTGACCATGCTTAACGTGGCCCCCCGATCGGCCGGTCATCTGGCCCAGGTGGCCGAAATCCTGCTCGGCTGAACATGTCTCACAATCAGGATGCCCGGCGCTTTACTGGGACGACCGACCCCCTCGGCGGCGGGGCGGAACGTCTGTCCAGAAGCCCGTCCCGGGTGTAGGTTCCGCGCCGTGTCGACGGGCCGGGGGATCACCATCCGTGCGGCGGTGAGCCGAGGCGTTGGCATCCCGACCGAAATCGAGAACGTCCATCTGGCCGCCCCAGGTCCCGGCGAGGTCCGGGTGGAGGTCGAGGCCTGCGCCGTCTGCCACTCCGACCTGAGCTACCTCGACGGCACGTGGGTCACCGAATTCCCACTCGTGCTGGGCCACGAGGCCACCGGGCGCATTCTCGAAATCGGGGTCGAGCCGGAGACGGACGACGAGTTGACCGATCTCTCCGTCGGCGACCCGGTGGTCATCTCGCTCATCCGAACCTGCGGTGACTGCCGGGCCTGCCTCCGGGGTCACGACGTGGCCTGCACGGGCGACATCGCCCTTAACGCCACCAGCCCGCTGACCGATGCCGGCGGTGCACCCCTCATTCAGGGCCTGGCCGTGGGTGGATTCGCCACCCAAGTAGTCGTCGACCGCTCTCAGGTCGTGCCCCTGCCCGCTGACGTCGACCTGGTGGCCGCCTCGCTACTGGGTTGTGGCGTGCTTACCGGTTCGGGGGCGGTTACCAACACGGCCCGGGTGGCCGCCGGTGACACGGTGGTCGTGGTGGGCTGCGGAGGTGTGGGTATCGGCGCCATCCAGGCAGCCCGTCTCGCCGGCGCCCACCCGATCGTGGCCGTGGACCCAGCGATCGACAAGCGTGACGCCGCACTGGGTTTCGGCGCCACCCACACCGCAGATCCGACTGCTGACCCGACCGGCGGCTCGACGGGTAGCGGCCACCCCGGCGGACATTTGGCTGCCGTCATCACCGAGGCGACGGGTGGCCACCTGGCCGACCACGTGCTGGTCACCACCGGTGCGCCGGCAGCCCTCGACGGCGCCATCGACCTGTTGGCCCCCATGGGCCAACTGGTCATCGTGGGCATGGCCGGCGACGACGTCACCATCGACGTGGCTCCCAGCTGGCTGGCCGCCGCCAACAAGTCGATCCTCGGTTCGAAGATGGGCACTGCCCGGGTGGCCGTCGACGTCCCGGCGCTCGTTGACCACCATCGAGCCGGGCGCCTTGACCTAGCCGGCATGGTCTCCAGCACCCACACGTTGGACGACATCCAGGATGCATTTGACGAGGTCTGGCGGGGCGACGTTGTACGAACCGTGGTGCTCCCGAACGGGACGGTCACCGGAAATCCAACGACCGCTGCTACTTCGACGGCAGCAGGGGGGCCCGCAGCATGCTGATCCGCGACGTCGAGACCTTCGTGGTCGGCAACCCGCCACCCCGACACGGTGGCCGCTACTTCATCTTCGTGAAGCTGACCACCGACGACGGGATCGAGGGCATCGGCGAGGCCTACGTGGCCACCGTCGGCCCGCACCTGGTGGCCGAGATGATCGTCGACGTGGCCGACCGTCACCTGGTGGGTCACCGTCCGTTCGACGTGGAGTCATTCTGGCGTCGGGCCTACGGCAGCGGCTACGCCCTGCGGCCCGACCCCACTCTGTGCGGAATCATCAGCGCGCTGGAGATGGCGTGCTGGGACATCATCGGCAAGGCCACGGGGCGGCCGGTGTACGACCTCCTGGGTGGGCGGGTCCACGAAGGCCTGCGCTCCTACACCTACCTGTATCCCGATGACGGGGACGCCTACGACCCGCTCGACGGGCCGAACCTCTACTCCGATCCCGACCTGGCCGCCGAGGCAGCGGTCCGGGCCGTCGACCAGGGGTTCACCGCGGTCAAGTTCGACCCAGCCGGCCCCTACACAGTGTTTGACGGCCGCCAGCCGTCGCTCGAACGCCTCGACCTTTCGGAGCGCTACACGCGGGCCGTCCGCGAGGCGGTCGGTAACCGGGCTGACCTCCTGTTCGGCACCCACGGCCAGTTCACTCCGTCCGGCGCCCTCCGGTTGGCCCGACGCCTCGAGGCCTACGACCCGCTCTGGTTCGAGGAGCCGGTCCCGACCGACGATCTCGAGGGCATGGCCCGGGTGGCGGCAGGCACCACCATCCCGGTGGCCACCGGCGAACGTCTAACCACCGTGTCGGAGTTCGCGGCGGTGCTCCGGGCCGGCGCGGCATCGATCCTGCAACCCGACCTGGGTCGCAGCGGGGGGATCCTCCAGGGCAAGAAGATCGCGGCGATCGCCGAGGTCCACCAGGCGTTGCTGGCCCCCCACTGTTACTGCGGACCGGTCGTGGCGGCCGCCAACATCGCACTGGCCGCCTGCACCCCAAACTTCTTGGTCCTCGAGTCGATCGACCGCTTCGACGGCTTCCACGCCGACCTGCTGGAGACACCCATCCGCTGGGAGGACGGGATGGTCATCCCATCGACCGAACCGGGTCTCGGCGTGGTGCTCGACGAGCATGTCGCTCTGGCCCATCCCTACGAGGACGGAGAACTCCACCTGGAGGCAGGCGGCGAGCCCATGTCGTTCAACGAAGGACTCGCCTGATGGCCCGACCGTCGGCAACGGCACCGGTGTCCCCCTGATGAGCGGCTCAAGACGGGGACGTCTCAGCGGGCGTTCCCGGATCCGCGACGTGATAGGCGAGCAACCGCCGTGGCAGCAGCCCCGCATGCGATTCGACCCATTGCGGGCCGTGTCCGACGACGAACTGGAGTCCATCCATCTGGCCTCGCTGCGGGTCCTGTCCGAGACCGGTATCGACTTCCTGGACGACACGGCCCGCCGACAGTTAGCCGACGCCGGATGTGACGTGTCCGACAACCGGGTTCGCTTTGACCCCGAACTCGTCCAGCACCTGATAGCCACCGCCCCGGCCGAGTTCACCCTGCACGCCCCGAACCCGGACCGTGACCTCCACATCGGCGGCGACGTCATCACCTACACCAGCGTGGCCAGCCCCCCGTTCGTGACCGGGCTGGGTCGTGACCGCCGTGATGGCAACCGCGACGACTACCGCGACCTGCTCAAGCTCGGCCAGGTACTCAACGTGGTCCACACGGTGGCCGGCTACCCGGTCGAACCCATGGACCTCCACCCGTCGGTCCGCCACCTGCATGCCACTCACGACATGCTTACCCTCTCGGACAAGGTGCCGTTCGTCTACAGCCTCAGCCGCCAACGAAACCTTGACGCCATCGAGATGACCCGCCTGGCCCGGGGAGTCGACGACGACACAATGAGCGCCCAGCCGTCGCTGTACTCGGTCATCAACGCCAGTACCCCGCTGCGCTACGACACGGTGATGCTCCACGGCATCCAGGAGATGTCGGCCCGCAATCAGTGCATCGTCATCACCCCATTCACTCTGGCGGGCGCCATGGCACCGGTGACGGTGGTCGGCGCCCTGGTGCTCCAGAACGCCGAGGCGTTGGCCGGCATCGCCTACACACAGGTGGTCCGACCCGGGGCCCCGGTCATCTACGGCGGCTTCACCTCCAACGTCGACATGCGCTCCGGAGCACCAGCCTTCGGCACCCCCGAGTACTGGAAAGCCTGCCTAATAGGCGGCCAGCTGGCTCGGCGCTACGACCTGCCCTACCGCTCGTCGAATGTCAACGCGTCCAACAGCGTCGACAGCCAGTCGGCAACCGAGAGCACCATCGCCGTTTGGGGAGCGGTCATGGGTGGCGTCAACCTCCTCCTCCACGGCACTGGTTGGCTGGAAGGCGGCCTGCTGACCTCCTTCGAGAAATTCGTAATCGACGCCGACCTGCTGAACATGGTGACGGCCATGCTCCAACCCGTGACCATCGACGATGCCGCCCTGGCCGTCGAGGCCATCGCCGAAGTGGGGCCGGCCGGACACTTCTTCGGCACCCAGCACACCCAGGACCGCTACGCCACCGAACACTTCCAACCCCTAGTCTCAAAATGGTCCAACTTCGAGATGTGGGACGAAGAGGGCCGCGTCGAATCTCACCATCGGGCTGAGGCCTTGGCCCGCACCCTGATCGACGCCCATGTCGAGCCCTCCATGGCACCCGAGCGCCGGGCCGGCATCGACGAGTTCCTATCCCGCCGGGTCGCCGAGGGTGGCGTCGAAACCGACTACTGATCCCGTAACTAGGAGAAGCACTTCCATGGCAGACCTCCCCGAGAGTGCACAGGTCGTGGTAATCGGTGGTGGCGTCGTCGGTGCCAGCGTCCTCTACCACCTCACGAAAGCCGGCTGGACTGACACCGTCCTGTTGGAACGCAGGGAACTGACCGCAGGGTCCACGTGGCACGCGGCGGGCGGCATGCACACCCTTAACGGCGACCCCAACGTGGCTGCCCTGCAGCGCTACACCGTCCAGCTCTACGAGGACCTCGAGAAGGAATCAGGCGTATCGTGCGGCGTCCACCTGACCGGCGAAGTCATGTTGGCCGACGACCCCGACCGCATGGACTGGCTTCGTATGGCCCACGCTCGAGGTCGCTACCTAGGCATGGAGACCGAGTTGATCTCGGTGGCCGAGGCCGCCGAAAAGATCCCGTTCCTGGTCGAGGAACACTTCGTGGGCGCCCTGTGGGACCCGGTGGGCGGCCACGTCGACCCGTCGGGCGTCACCCACGCCTACGCCACGGCGGCCCGCATGGCCGGCGCCCAGGTCCATCGCAACACGTGGGCCCATGACGTGGCCCAGCGGCCCGACGGCCTGTGGGACGTGGTGACCGAGCGGGGCACCATCACGTGCGAGCACTTCGTGAACTGCGGCGGCCTGTGGGCCCGCGAGGTGGGCCGTATGTGCGGGATCGAGCTGCCCATCCTGGCTATGGAGCACATGTACCTGCTGACCGAGGAGATCCCCGAG
>DPMC01000154.1 GCA_003541675.1 Acidimicrobiaceae bacterium
GGCAGAACATTCGACGCATTTGAAATAGGAGACTTCGCATGACCGATCTGATCGATCCGGGCCCCCGGGCTTCGTTCACCGACATGTCCACCTCCACGAAGGAGGACTGGATGGTGATCATGGAACAGCGGGCCGAACTTGAACAGGGGCTGCCCGACCGAATCATTGAGCAGTTCGAACACCTTCGGAATGATTACGGGGGTTTCCCCGTGGACCGGCTCGAACACAGCATCCAGACGGCCACCAGGGCCGAACGCGATGGCCGTGACGACGAGTACGTGCTTTGCGCCCTTCTGCACGACATCGGTGATCCGCTCACCCCGTACAACCATCCTGACGTGGCCGCGGCGATCCTCAAGCCTTTCGTGTCGGAGGCCAACCATTGGATGGTCGAAAACCACGGAATCTTCCAGGGGTATTACTTCTGGCACCACCTCGGCATGGACCGCGACACCCGCGACAAGTTTGACGGCCACGAGCATTTCGACCACTGCGCCACGTTTTGTTCGGAGTACGACGCCCCGGCTTTCGACCCGTCCTACGACTCGAACCCGTTCGAGTACTACCTGCCGCTGATCCGCGACGTATTCAGTAGGAACCCCCGCCGCTGAGAAGGCGCTTCCGGTTCGGCGGCTAACGAGAGCAGGACAGAAGGACTAGGAGAGGTGATGGAGCGGACTGACGAGGACCGGATGATGGAGGGCCTGTACTGGCACGGCATCCCCACGCTGTTCCGGTGCGAACACGATCCCGACCCGGCCAACGCCGACATCGGTTTGATCGGGGTGCCTCACAGTACGGGCAACGGCACCACCCAACGTGACCAGCACCTCGGTCCCCGGGCCGTCCGGGACATCTCGGCTCTTGGCCGGCGGGTCCACGACGCGTTCGGACTCGACCCGTGGGAGGCGTCCCGTATCCACGACCTGGGTGACGTCCCCCTGCCCCGGGCCAACGACAACGAGGCCTGCATCGAGGCCATCACCGACTTCTACCGCGAGGTTGGCGAGGCAGGGTGCCGGCCGGTGTCGATCGGCGGGGACCACTCCATTACCGGTGGGATTCTCCAGGGCATCGCCGGCGAAGGGGCCCGCCTTACCGGCGGCGAGAAAGCCTGTCTGCTGCACTTCGACGCCCACACTGACGCCTATCACTCCATTCCGCACTTCCTCGGAGCGGTGAAGTCGGCTGCCCACTGGGCCGGCTACCTCGTCGAGGAGGGTCACGTGGACCCCACCCACTCGGTTCAGGTCGGCATCCGGGGCAACGTCCGTTCGCTGGGCTGGACTGACCCGTCGTACGCACTGGGTTACGAAGTGATCCGCAAGGTTGACTACGACGAGATGGGCCCCGAGCGGGTCATGGAGGTCATAGACGAGCGCATTGGCGACCGACCGCTCTACATCACCTTTGACCTGGACTGCCTCGATCCGACGGTGGCTCCCGGCGTGGCCAACATCGAGGCCGGCATCGAGGGCTTTGGCATCGACCAAGTCACTCAACTCCTACGGTCGGTACGGGGAAAGAACGTGATTGGTGGCGACGTGGTGTGCCTCATGCCGACCGTCGACTCACCCAACGCCATCACCAGTTACCGGTCGATGGCCGTGATGTTTGAGATCCTCTCGCTCATTGCCGACCGGGCGGCTGGGTAGCATCAGCGCCGCATGATCCTCTCCGACCGAACCCTCCGTGAGGAGATCGCCGCGGGCCGCATCGTGGTTGAGCCGTTCGACGACTCCTGCGTACAGCCGTCGTCGATCGACCTACACCTCGACCACCGGTTCCTCGTGTTCCGCAATCACACCATGGGCCACATCGACGTTCGCGAGGACCTCACCGAGCTCACCGAGCAGGTTGAGGCCGACGAGGACGATCCGTTCATCCTCCACCCGGGTGAGTTCGTGCTCGGCTCTACTTCGGAACGCGTCACCGTCCCCGATGATCTGGTGGCCCGTCTGGAGGGCAAGTCGAGCCTCGGACGGCTAGGGCTGCTCATCCACTCGACGGCCGGTTACGTGGACGCCGGCTGGGACGGACAACTCACCCTTGAGTTGTCCAACGTGGCCAGCCTCCCCATCACCCTCTATCCGGGCATGAAGATTGGACAAATCTCGTTCGTCCGGATGACCACGGCGGCCGATCGACCCTATGGGTCAAGCGAGCTCGGGTCGAAGTACCGGGGCCAGGAAGGTCCGCGACCCAGTCGCTACTGGGAAAACTTCAACCGCTGATTCGTGGGCGGGCGCTCGTGACGAGGGAGCTTGCCGTTGGGGAACCCGCTACTCGGAGCCGGCGTCGAGTGCTTCGAGGAGGTGTAGGGCGATGTCGCCCACCTTCACGTCGGACTCGTCGACGCCTTCACCCTTCACGCCGTCGTCGATCATGATGAAGCAGAACGGACACGCTGTGGCGATGCGTGTCGCGCCGGTGGCCAGTAGTTCCTGTGAGCGTTCGACGTTGATGTTCTTGCCGATGTGTTCCTCCATGAACATGCGGCCGCCACCCGCACCGCAGCACATCCCCTTGGTGCCTTGGCGGTTGGCTTCCACCAGATCGATGCCGGCCAGGCTTCCGATCACGTTGCGGGGCGCTGAGTAGACGTCGTTGTGGCGACCCAGGTAGCAGGAGTCGTGGTACACGACTCGCTCGTCGAGTCGGGCATCGCTCATATCCAGCTTTCCGTCGGCGATCAGCCATTCAAGGAATTGGCTGTGGTGCACCACCTCGTAGTGCCCGCCTATCTGCGGGTACTCGTTGGCCAGCGTGTTGAAGCAGTGCGGGCACTGGGTGATGATCTTCTTGACGCCCATGCCGTCGAGCGTCTCGACGTTCTGCATGGCCAGCATCTGAAAGATGTACTCGTTGCCTGATCGTCGGGCCGGGTCGCCGGTGCACATCTCGGCCGGACCGAGGATTGAGAACGACACACCGGCCCGCTGCATGAGCGTGGCCATCGCCCGTGAGACCTTCTTGTTCTTGTCGTCGAACGATCCGGCGCAGCCCACCCAGTAGAGGTACTCGGCCTCGAAGGGGTCGCCGCCGTCGAGCACTTCGATGCCCTCCAGGTCGCCCACCCAGTCAGCCCGCTCGCTCTGGGACAGGCCCCACGGGTTGCCCGAGTTCTCCATTGACCGGTAGGCCGCTCCCAACTCGCTAGGGAAGTCAGACTCCATAAG
>DPMC01000213.1 GCA_003541675.1 Acidimicrobiaceae bacterium
AAGGCAGCCGGGCGGGCCGCTGGTGGCGCATGCGCCAGTGACGCCTTTTTCCCGTTTCGTGATGGCCTGGACGCGGCGGCCGAGGCGGGGGCCAGCGCGGTGGTCCAGCCCGGCGGGTCGATACGTGACGATGAGGTGATCGCGGCGGCGAACGAACAGGGTATGGCCATGGTCTTCACCGGGGAACGGCACTTTCGCCACTGATCGGCGCCAGGCAAAGGGCCGGGCGGGCGCCGATAGCGTTCCCGCCCATGAGTGCACAACTTCTCGAAGGAGGACCGGTCGCTAAGGCTGTCCTCGACGACGTCCGTATCCGGGTCGACGCTCTGAAGGCCGCCGGGATTACCCCGGGCCTGGGCACCATCCTCGTTGGGGACGACGGGGCGAGCGCCGGCTACGTCCGCAAGAAGCACGAGACCTGCGAGTTGGTGGGCATCGCGTCCCACCACATCCAGGTGGTGGCCGGCGACCCTCCGGCGGCCCTCGACGAGGCGGTGGCAAATTTCAACGAGGATCCGACGGTCCACGGCTACATCATCCAGCATCCGGTGGCCGACGGTTTCGACTTCAACGCCGCCCTGTTGGCCATGGATCCGGCCAAGGACGCCGACGGCCTGCACCCCACCAATCTGGGTCGCCTCGTCCTCCAGGAGGACGGCCCCGTGCCGTGCACCCCGGCGGGCATTCAGGCCCTGTTCGTCCACTACGACATCGAGATCAGCGGGAAGCATGTGGTGGTTATCGGGCGTGGCCCGACTCTCGGTCGACCTTTGTCTCTGCTCCTGACCACCAAGGCACCGGGGGCCAACGCCGCAGTGACCGTGGTGCACTCGGCGGTGCCCGACCTGGCCGATCTGACCCGTGAGGCCGACATCGTGGTGGCCGCCCTAGGCGTGCCGTCCTTTGTCCAGCCCGAGATGGTCAAACCCGGTGCGGTCGTGGTGAGTGGCGGGATCTCCTGGGAAGGAAAGAAGCTTTTGGCCGACGTCGACGAGTCGGTCGGCGAGGTCGCCTCGTGGATCACGCCGCGCCTTGGTGGCGTGGGGCCGACCACTGTGGCCATGCTCCTTCGCAACACTGTCGAGGCCGCCGAACGCGCCTGAGGCTCAGGCCGAGCCGGTTCGGTTCGGCACCAAGCGCGACCCCGTCTGACGCATCGACCGCCGTCCGGACCAGACGGGTCCCTCGGGGCCTCGAATCGGTAGGGTCAAACCATGGCAGACAAGATCACCATGGGTGTCGACGGCGCTTTGCAGGTGCCCACCGATCCGATCATTCCGTTCATCGAAGGCGACGGCACCGGCATCGACATTTGGCCGGCGGCCCGCCTTGTATTGGACGCCGCCGCGGCTAAGCACGGCCACACCGTGGAGTGGAAGGAGGTCCTCGCCGGTGAGAAGGCCTACAACGAGACCGGTGACTGGCTTCCCCAGGAGACGGTCGACATCTTTTCCGAGTACCTGATCGGCATCAAGGGCCCGCTGACCACGCCGATCGGCGGTGGATTTCGCAGTCTGAACGTGGCCCTTCGCCAGATTCTTGACCTATATGTGTGCCTCCGCCCGGTGCGTTGGTTCCAGGGTGTCCCATCGCCGGTGAAGCACCCTGAACTGGTCGACATGGTCATATTCCGTGAAAACACGGAGGACATCTACGCCGGCCTTGAGGTCGAGGCCATGACGCCCGACGCCCTCAAGTTGCGCGAGCTTCTCGAGGACGCCTTCGGGTGGCGGATCCGTGAGGATTCAGGCATCGGTATCAAGCCGATCTCCAAGACCGGTTCGCAGCGCCTTCAGCGGGCGGCCCTGCAGTACGCGGTGGATCGCGGGCTTCCCCGGGTCCACTGGGTACACAAGGGCAACATTATGAAATTCACCGAGGGCGCTTTCCAGAAGTGGGGCTACGAACTGGTCCGCGAGGAGTTCTCTGACGTGGCGGTGGGCTGGGACGACTGTGACGGCGACCCGGGCGATCGGGTCCTCGTGCAGGATTCCATTGCCGACATAGCCCTCCAGCAGGTGCTGACCCGACCGGCAGAGTTCGACGTGATCGCCACCATGAACCTCAACGGCGACTACCTGTCTGATGCCTTGGCCGCGCAGGTCGGGGGAATCGGCATTGCCCCGGGTGGCAACGCCAACTACGTCACCGGGCACGGCATCTTCGAGGCCACCCACGGCACGGCGCCCAAGTACGCCGGACAGGACAAGGTCAACCCGTCATCGGTGCTTCTGTCGGGCGTGCTCATGTTCGAACACATCGGGTGGCAGGATGCGGCCGATGACATCGTTCGAGCCGTGGAGTCGGCAGTGACCGACAAGGTCGTGACCTACGACTTCGCCCGCCTGATGGACGGTGCGACCGAGGTGAAGTGCTCGGAGTTCGCCTCGGCCGTCGTCGACCGGCTCTGAGTACGCGACCCGGGCACCTCGTGCCCGAGAGTGTGGTGCGTCGCGGAGGACGGCTGATCTGGCGGTCACTGCGTCTGCATCCGTGGTCCCATGCGGCGGCCATCATGGGGGCCAACGTGTTCGCCCTAGCCGTGGTGGGCTTCACGGTGGTGATCGGTCGGATCACCGACGAGGTGATCGTCCCTGGGCTGGATGACGACGGCGTGTCGCGACGCTCGCTGCTGATCGCTGTGGCCGTGGTGGTAGCTGTCGGGGTGGTCAGGGCCCTGTCGATCATGGTTCGCCGCTGGTTCAACATGCTGGCCACCGTGAGTACCCAGCGCACGTGGCGTGAGGCGGTCACCGACCGGTTCCTGGATGTGCCCCTGGCCTTCCACCGGGCTCGGCCCGCCGGCCAGTTGCTGGCCCACGCCGATGCCGACGTGGAGGTAGCGACCTCGATGCTCAAGCCGTTGGCCTTCTCGTTGTCGGTGATCGTGCTGGCTGTGGCATCCCTCGTCAGCCTCCTGGTTGTTCACCCGTGGTTCGCTTTGGTGGCCGTGGTGATGTTTCCCACGTTGACTCTTCTGAATCGGCGATTCACCCGGAAGGTGGAGGCTCCGGCCGCCGCCGGACAGGAGGCCGTTGGCGTCTTGTCAGGCATTGCCCACGAGAGCTTGGATGGCGTTCTGATCGTCAAGACGTTGGGTCGGGAGGCCG
Source organism: Acidimicrobiaceae bacterium (assembly GCA_003541675.1). Classification (GTDB taxonomy): domain Bacteria; phylum Actinomycetota; class Acidimicrobiia; order Acidimicrobiales; family MedAcidi-G1; genus UBA9410. Next base: position 3,111 of record DPMC01000213.1, read on the forward strand.
CCGAGGTGGACCGATTCTCCGATGCGGCCAATGACCTCCGGAACCACCGTCTGGCGGTTGGCAGGCTCCGCTCGAGATACGCCCCCCTCTACTATTCGCTGCCCCAGATCGGGATCATCGTCCTGCTGCTGGTGGGGGTGTGGTTGGTCGACAGCGGCTCGGTGACCATTGGCGAGGTGGTCCGGGCCATGTCGTTGTTCAGCATCCTGACCCTGCCCATGGAGATCCTGGGGTTCCTGTTCCAGGAGATGCCTCGGTCCGTGGTGGCTATGGATCGGATCGACGGGGTGCTGGCCGAGGCGATCGAGCCCCGGCCCGAGGCCAGCACGGGTTCCGCCCGACATGACGCAGGACCGGTTGTCGTCGAGTTCGAGGCCGTGGCCTTCACCCATCCCGACGGTCTCGAGGTGCTCCGTGACCTCGACCTGCGACTAGAGCCCGGCGAGTCGGTGGCCCTCGTCGGCGCCACGGGCTCGGGAAAGAGCACGGTGGTGGCTCTGCTGGCCGGCCTGGTACCCCCAAGTAGCGGCGAGGTCCGCATTGGAGCTAAGGCGACCACCACACTGGGTCCCGAGGGGGTGGCCGTCTCGGTGGCCACCGTCCTCCAGGAGACATTCCTGTTCGCTGACACGGTTCGGGCGAACCTGACGCTGGGTCGCGATGTAGGCGACGAGGAGTTGGCTGCTGCCCTGGACGTCGCGGCGGCCACTGATTTCGTGGCCGGCCTTACCGAGGGACTGGACACTGTGGTCGGTGAGCGCGGGGTGACCCTGTCTGGTGGCCAGCGGCAACGTCTGGCTATTGCCCGGGCCCTGCTCCGACGCCCCGCCGTGCTGGTGCTGGACGATGCCACGTCGGCCATCGACCCGGTGGTCGAGGCGGGGATCCTGAACACACTGCGTCGCCCCACCGATCACGAGTCGGATCGGCTAGTGGCGGGCTCCCCACTGGCGCGTCCCACCCTCCTAGTGGTGGCCCATCGTCTGGCCACCATTCGGTTGGCCGACCGGGTGCTGTTCCTCGACGGCGGTCGGATCGCTACTTCGGGAACCCACGAGGAACTCCTCGAGGTGGAGGGCTATGCGGCTCTGGCTAGGGCCTACGAACTAGCGGGCGGGGTTTCGGTGGCGACTGGTTCGGTGGGCCCGACTGGGTCTAGACCGATCGGGGAGCCCCGGTGAGCGACGCTGATCCCCGTCGCATCGAGGGGGTGAGTGCCCTATCGGTGCTGCGCCGCGGCATGGCGGCCTCGCCCGAACTGCGGGTGGGCCTTCCCCAGACGGTGGCCATGGCGATGTCAGTGGCCGGAGGAAAACTTCTGGTACCGCTGCTCATTCAGGCCGTGATGGACCTGTCGATCACCAACGACGGCATACACATGGGTCGAGCGGTGGCGCTCTGTGTTGGGGCCACGGTGCTGGTGGTGGCCAGCATTCAGTTGGGGAAGGTGACCTACTTTCGTCTCGTCCGCACCGCCGAGAACGTCCTGCTGGGCCTCCGGGTCCGCACGTTTGAACACCTCCACCGGTTGAGCCTGGCCGAGCACACGACATCACGGAAGGGTGTGCTCACCGCCCGGGTGACCAGCGACGTGGAGACGCTCACCCAGTTCGCCCAGTGGGGGGCCATTGCCTGGATTATCGACTCGGTCCAGATAGTCACCGTGCTGATCATCATGGCGGTCTACTCGTGGCAGCTGACCGTGGTGGTCCTGGTGCTGCACCTTCCGCTGCTGCCCATCCTGCGGTGGATGCAGTCCCGTCAACTGGTGGCGTACGAGGATCTTCGGACCCGGGTATCAGACACCCTTGGGATCGTTTCTGAGTCGGTCCACGGGGTCGAGGTGGTCCGGGCCTACGGCCATCGCGAGTCCATGCGGGGTCGGGTTCGAGCGGCCATTGACTCCCAGTTCGACCAGCAGATGAAGGCCGCCCGGTACTTCTCGCTGATCCTGCCGTTGAGCGACGTATTCGGGGTGACTGCTATTGCCGCGGTTATCGGCGCCGGCGTGTGGTGGGGCGATGCGTGGGGTGTGAGCTCAGGCCAGTTGGTGGCTTTCATCTTCCTGTGCAACCTGCTGGTGGCGCCAATCAGCGAGCTTGGAGAAGTGCTCGACCAGACCCAGACGGCGTTGGCCGGCTGGTGGAAGATCCTCGATGTGCTCGACACCGAGGTGGACCTGATCGATCCGTCCACACCACTGCCGCTGCCCGTTGGGGCACTG
>DPMC01000156.1:0-1714 GCA_003541675.1 Acidimicrobiaceae bacterium
GTCGGTCATGGACTGGAGTTGGCGCAGGATCACCGGTGGCCAAAATCCCCAGGCTCGGGCTCGACCGTCCACCGAGTTGGATGCGGCACTCGGTGACACTTTGGTGCCCGATGGCATCGGCGGTCACGAGGCGTTACGCCTGTTCACCCAGGTGGTGGTCCCGGCTACCCGAGCCCAGGACAACCCGATGAACCTGGCCTTCGTGCCCGCCGCCCCCACTGAGGCGGCCCTGGTATTCGACCTGGCTGTCAGCGCGGCCGAGATGTTCGCCGGCACGTGGGAGGCTGGAGCGGGCGCCATCGCCGCGGAGAATCAGGCTCTGGCCTGGCTAGCTTCGCTGGCCGGTTGGCCGGCCAGCGCCGGCGGGTGTTTCGTGTCGGGGGCGACCATGGGAAACCTGAGCGCGTTGGTGGCCAGTCGGGAGCGGGCCCGGACGCGTCTTGCCGGGGCAGCACCGCCTCGGTGGCGGTTCGCGGCCACCGGCGACGCCCATAGTTCGGTCCGGGCCGCCGCGACCGTCATGGACTGCGAGGTGCTGGCCGTGCCCGGAGACGAGCGGGGGCGCATGACCGGCACCGCCCTCGCGGAGGTGCTGGCCACTCTCGGCCCCGATCCAGTGGCCGAGGGCTTGTTCGCGGTGGTGGTGTCGTCAGGGACCACCAACGCCGGGGTGGTTGATGACATCGCCGGGGTGGCCGAGGTGTGCCGGGCCAATGGACTGTGGTTGCACGTGGACGGTGCCTACGGGGCAGCGGCGATGGTGGCGCCGTCGGTGGCGCCCCTGTTCGCCGGTATGGAGCACGCCGACTCGTTTGTGGTCGATCCTCATAAGTGGTTGTTCGCTCCCTACGACTGTTGCGCGCTGGTGTACCGCGAACCCGAACACGGGGCGGCGGCCCACTCCCAATTTGCTAATTACCTCGAGGGCGTCGACCGGACGGTGTGGAATCCGGCCGACTTCGCGGTGCACCTCACCCGGCGAGCCCGGGGCCTACCGTTCTGGTTCTCGCTGGCCACCCACGGCACTGACCGATATCGGGATGCGGTGGAGACAGTGCTAGCCACCACACGGGCGGTGGCCGACGAGATTCGGTCCCGGCCCCACCTCCGCCTTGTCATGGAACCCGACCTCTCGGTGGTGTTATTCGAACGGGTGGGGTGGGAGTCGGCCGACTACGAGGCCTGGTCGGACTATCACGCCCGGGCGGGAAACGTCCTCTGCGTGCCTACACGGTGGGAGGATCGTTCCATGCTCCGGTTCTGCTTCATCAACCCGACCACAGACGTTGACGAGGTGGCCTCCGTCCTAGACGGCCTGGCGGACGCACCCCCAGGTTGAATCATTTGGTCCCAAATGATTAGGGTTGACGACATGCAGCCTTCGCCAATAATCACCAACCGAGGTCTCGACCATGGGTGAGATCGTCGGTGCAGCCGTTGTCTCACATGTCCCACCCATAGTCATGCCGGAAGCTCTCCGGCGGGAACTCAATGATGGCAACGACTTCTCACTCGTGGAGGGCCTTCATCGACTGCGTACAGAGTGCCTAGATCGCGTGAAGCCTGACACCGTTGTCGTATTCGATACGCACTGGTTCACGACCGTGGAGCACGTGGTCACCTCTCACGAGCGACGGGCAGGCAAGTTCACATCCGACGAATTGCCTCGGGGGATGTCCCAGGTCCCCTACGACATGCCCGGCGATCCTGACCT
>DPMC01000156.1:2097-3666 GCA_003541675.1 Acidimicrobiaceae bacterium
GACGATCCCTACCTGCCGGTTCATTACCCGACGATCAATCTTCTCGGGTTTCTTCAGGGCGACGAAAGGTGGATGTCGGTTGGGGTCTGCCAAACGGCGACTCCAGAGGATTTCCTGCTTTTTGGCAACCTCTTGGCTCAGGCGATCGACATGTCCGACCGGCGCGTTGTTCTGCTCGCCTCTGGGGGATTGAGCCACCGCTTCTGGCCTTTGATGGAGTTCGCCGACCATGAATCGGCTTCCCTCGACAACATTCGGACTCCGGAAGCCCGCGAAGCCGATGAGAAGGTGCTTCGATGGTGGGAGCAAGGAGACCACCGTCAAGTGATTGAGTACCAGCCGGAATACAGAAGGCATGCCCCCGAGGGCTTCTTTGGCCATTACCTGATGATGGTCGGGGCAATCGGTGGGAGTGCTTGCAGTGCGGCCGGCCTTCGGTATTCGGAGTACGAATCAGCAGCCGGGACTGGCCAGGTGCACATGTGGTTCGAAAAGCCTGTCAGTGGCTGGACCGCCCAGAAGTAGACGACTCACAAACCGGATTAGGTAGGAAGTTCGTGCAAATAGCAAATGTGGAAGGACGAGGGTCGCTGATCATCGACGGTCGGATAGTCGACGTCGAGTCGGCAACCGCTGGAGAGATCTCGAGTGACCCGATGGAACTCGTTGATCTCAGGAATCATCCTCTGCTGGCCCAGGTTCAACCGGATGGTGAGGCTCAGGAGATCGACGAGTCCGACCTAGGACCGCCGGTGCCAAGACCCGGAAAGATCATTGCCATTGCGATCAACTATCGAAGCCATGCAGAGGAGGCGAACAAGGCCATTCCGACCGAACCGCATGTGATGGTCAAATTTTCCACTTGCATCACGGGTCCGCACGACGATGTGTTTATGCATGACCTAGAGATGGTCGATTATGAGGTTGAACTCGTCCTAGCCATTGGCCGTAGCGGCATCCGGATTCCGAGATCAGCGGCTTGGGATCACATCGCTGGGCTGACGGTAGGCAACGATGTGAGCGACCGAAACGAACAGTTCCGGCCTCCAATTCGGCAGTTCTCCATGGCAAAGAGCTATGACCGATTCGGACCCATTGGCCCGGTCCTTGTTACCCCAGACGACCTTCCGAATCGCGACGACCTCGAAATATCTCTGACCGTCGATGGCGAACTTCGCCAGCAGGCAAGAACCGGTGACTTCATCTTTCCTGTACCGGTTCTGATCGAATGGCTGTCCCGGTACGTCACGCTAGAAGTGGGCGACTTGATCTTTACGGGAACAACTGGTGGCGTCGGCGATTCGATGGATCCCCCCACCTACCTGCAAGACGGTCAGGTAGTCGAGGCCGCCATCGAGGGGATCGGGACGATCCGAAATCGATTTGTTGCCGGAGATCCTTCATGATCGTCGTGACCGGTGGTGACCGAGACAGCAGCTACGGGGGGCTGTTCACCGGGCATGTCGAACTAGAGATGCTCAATGCGACAGCAGACGATCAGGAACCTGACACAGCTCTGGTCCATTTCCACTCTGGAGCGGTGACCAACTGGCACCATCATCCCGGTGG
>DPMC01000119.1 GCA_003541675.1 Acidimicrobiaceae bacterium
GTGTGTTCGTCGAGCCTCTCGATGATGGACGCCGGCGTACCGATCAAGGCCCCGGTGGCAGGTATCGCCATGGGCCTCATCTGCAAGGACGGCGAGTATGTCACCCTCACCGACATTCTCGGAGCGGAGGACGCATTCGGCGACATGGACTTCAAGGTGGCAGGCACGGCTGAGTTCGTGACCGCCCTTCAGCTCGACACCAAGATCGACGGCATTCCCGCCGACGTCCTGGCTGCCGCGCTGAACCAGGCCAAGGAAGCCCGTCTGGCCATCCTCGAGGTCATGGCCGACGCCATTCCCGCCCCGCGCGACGACGTCGGCGAGAGCGCCCCGAAGATTGAGGCCTTCGAGATCCCGGTCGAGAAGATCGGTGAGGTCATCGGCCCGAAGGGCAAGATGATCAACACCATCCAGGCCGAGACGGGTGCCGACATCAGCGTGGACGACGACGGGATGGTCGGCATCGTGTCGATCGCCTCGCCGGACCGGGCCAAGGTGGCTGAGGCCAAGCGTCAGGTCATGCTGATCGTGGATCCGCCGACCGCCGAGGTCGGCGCCGTTTACGAGGGCCGCGTGGTGAACATCACCAAGTTTGGTGCCTTCGTCAGCATCCTCCCGGGTCGTGACGGTCTCGTGCACATCTCCAAACTTGGCGCCGGCAAGCGTATCGACAAGGTGGAGGACGTTCTGGAGCTGGGTCAGCCCCTGACGGTGATCGTCGAGGACGTCGATCCCAATGGGAAGATCTCACTCAAGCCGGCCGGCGACGGTCCCGCAGCATCGTCCAAGGACGAGGCTGCGGGTGGCTCCGACGCCCCCGCGACTGCGCCGGACCAGGACGATTCGTCCGACGACGATGACGCTCCGGTCGACTCTTTCGAGGACGACGTGAACGACGGCGACTACGCCGGCGGTGGCGACAACTTCGATGAGGACGATTCGTTCGACGACGATGACGCTCCGGTCGTGGCCAGCTTTGAGGACGCCTTTAAGGCTGAACTCGAGACGGTCCACGGCGACCTGGGCGCCGCCGCCCCGACCAACCGCGGTGGTGGCGGCGGCGGTGGCCGTCGACGCCGCCGCTAAGTACCGGATCGTCGGTCCGTCCTGCACGACGGACCCGTTGACCCCCGGCGCCCTCGTGGTGCCGACACGACCACCGGTTCGGTGGTCGAACTGAGCCTGCCCGAACACGGTCCGACCGATGGACCGGGTGTGGTGTCCGAGCACATGCCGGACGCCCACTCGGTCTCGGTCGGCGTGTGGGTGGGCGTCGGTGGCCGTGACGAGGATCCGGCACTGGCCGGTACTTCGCACTTTCTGGAGCACCTGCTGTTCAAGGGCACCGAGGACCGCTCGGCGCGGGCCATTGCCGAGCTGGTGGACGCCACCGGCGGCGAGATGAATGCCTTCACCACCAAGGAATACACGGCGTATTACGCCCGTCTTCCGGTGGGTGGCCAGGAAACCGCCGTGGCCCTGTTGGCCGACGTGCTGCGTGAGCCCGCCCTACGGGCTTCCGACGTTGAGACTGAACGGCAGGTGATCCTCGAGGAGATCCACCTGGCGGCCGACGACCCAGATGACGTCGTCTTCGACCTGCTCTACGAGGCGCTGTTCCCCGACCATACGTTGGGCCGGGAGGTTCTGGGTTCGGAGGCATCGGTGGGAGCGCTGAGTCGAGATGACATCGCCGGGTTCCACGACCATTGGTACCGCGCCCCTAATCTGGTGGTGGCCGCCGCTGGCGCTGTTGATCATGAGGCGCTCGTGTCTCAGGTAGGTGAGGCGTTCGCCGGTCGGACCGGTGGTTTGACGCCGGAACGAACCAAGCCGGCGGTACCAGCGGTGACGGCTCGACGTATCAGCCGTCCGACCGAGGCCGACCACGTGGCCTGGGGTTGGCGGGGCCTGGACCGCAATGATCCGCGAAGGCACGCGCTGGCCATTGGCGTACACGTGCTGGGTGGGGGACTGTCCAGTCGCCTGTTCCAGACGGTGCGCGAGGAACACGGGCTGGCCTACAGCGTGTTTTCGTCAATGGCCGCCTACTCGGACGCCGGCGTGGTGTCGGTGTACGCCGGTACGGCACCTGAGCGGTCCGACGAGCTCAAGCGTGTGGTGGCCCACGAGGTAGGCGAGGTGGCGGCCCACGGCATTACCGATGCTGAACTGTCCATTGCCCGCGATGGATTCGAAGGTTCGCTCCTGCTGGGCCTCGAGGGTTCGGGCAGCCGGATGTCGCGTCTGGGTGCCAGCCAGAGCCTTCTGGGTCGGGTGGTCCCGCTGGATGAGTACGTCGAGATCCTGCGGGCCGTGACCCTTGACGAGGTCAACACCGTGCTGGCCGAGGTTCTGGCCCCCGACGCCGTGGTGGCCGAGGTCGGACCCACTGCCTGAACGGGTGATGCCCTGGTCTCGAAGGATGGGGCTGAGGTGGAAACGCTTCCAGAGCGGCGGGTCGGCGACCGATAGCCTCGGATCCATGGGAACGACCGATGCCGGGCTGATCCGCGTCGGGGTACTTGGCGTGGCCGGACGTATGGGCCGCGCCGTAGCTGATGCTGTGCACGATGCCGAGGGTCTGGTGCTGGCCGCGGCCGCTGACCCGTCGTCGGTGGGTACCGACGTCCACGGTGTCACCGTGGTGGCTGATGTTGATGCGCTGCTCGCAGCACCGGCCGATACGGGTCTGTCCAATAAGGGCCTTGACGTGGTGATCGACTTCACGGTGGCCGAGGCCAGCCGGGTCACCCTCCCCGTGCTAGCCGCTGCCGGGGTGCACGCCGTGGTCGGTACCAGCGGCCTAGGTGACGACGACCTGACTGCTCTGCGCTGCGCTTTCACCACGAGCAACTGCGTGGTGGCCCCCAACTTCGCCATTGGTGCGGTGCTCATGATGCGTTTCGCCGAGATGGCCGCTCCATGGTTCGACACAGCGGAGATCATCGAGACCCACCATGACGGCAAGGTCGATGCCCCGTCTGGGACAGCGGTGGCCACCGCCGAGCGAATGGCCGCATCCTCCGCAGAATGGGCGCCCGATCCGACCACCCGCGAGGTGGTGCCGGGGGCCCGTGGCGGGGTCGGGCCGGCCGACATCCACATCCACAGCCTCCGCATGCGCGGTGCCGTTGCCGACCAGGAGGTTGTGCTCGGAACCACCGGGCAGACCCTGACCATCCGGCACGACACCACCGATCGGGCCTCGTTCATGCCCGGCGTGGTGCTGGCCGTCCGACGCATCGCCGAGGTCCGCGGCGTGACCCTCGGCCTGGATGCCCTCCTGGGCCTCTGATCCGAGCCGGAGTTCCGACCGTGGATCCGGGTAGCCGTCGCCTGCTACGGCCGGCGTGGATCGTTTCGCACCTGCTGGTGGCCGGCCTGTTGGTGGCTACTGTCAACATGGGCTTCTGGCAGCTCCGCCGTCTCGACGGTCGGCAGGCCTACAACGCCTCGGTGTCGGTTCGGGCCGCCGAACCGGTGCTTCCCCTGGTTGAGGTCCTGACGTCGATCGCCGCGGGCACCGATCCCGCCGACCTTCGTTTCGTGCGGGTCATCGTCACCGGGGTGTGGGACACCGACCGCGAGGTTCTGCTGGCCAATCGTTCAAGGGACGGGGTGCCCGG
>DPMC01000014.1:0-283 GCA_003541675.1 Acidimicrobiaceae bacterium
GCTCCACCGGACCAACTCGGCCAGGGTGACAGTGCCGACCAGCCCGAGCCGACGCCAGCGGCCGGATGGGACGGCCGCCGAGGCCAGGCCCATCCACAGGGCGTGAAGCAGTCCGGCGATGATCCAGCCGGGTGGGGTCAGGTCCAGCATCCAGAAGGTGGACGGAAAGGCCCATGCCGTACCGGCCAGCAGTCCCCGTTGGAAGCGTGAGCCAGTGGAGCGGTCGGCCAGTGAGCGGTCCAGCAGGGCTAGTCCGAGGAAGGCGGCCGGCCACCAGCCCCAC
>DPMC01000014.1:588-5382 GCA_003541675.1 Acidimicrobiaceae bacterium
GGCCGGCCACCAGCCCCACGGGGGCACCGAGGCGGCGATCAGTAGTCCGGCGGCCACTGCACTGGCCACTGGGGGCCAACGGCCCATGCTCACTGACTCATCACGTCAATGGGCCACCACGGCCAGGCGTTGGATGCCTTCGAAGGTCCCGGCGCCCCGGATCTCCAGATCGTCGACCGACTGGACCCTGATCCACGGTGGCAGGTCAGCCACCTCGCAGTTGGCGAGGATCTCGCCTGGGGCGGCTACCGAGCAGAGCTTGGCCGCCAGGTTCACCGGCTTGCCGATGTAGTCGTCGCCCTCGAACAGCAGGGCCTCGCCGGTGGCCAGTCCCACCCGCAACTTGATCTTCCGTGCGGTGGCGAAATGGTTGATCAGGTGTCCGGCCCAGGAGATGGTGGGGGTGGGTTCGGTGCCGACCAGCATCACACCGTCGCCCAACCACTTGGCTACCCGCACTCCCCGCCAGGCTGCCACCCGGCGGGACATGCTTCGGAACTCTTCGAGGATCTCTACCGCCTCGTGGGGCCCCTTGTCTTCGGTGAGCCGGGTGAAGCCGCTCAGGTCGGCGAAGCAGAAGGTGCGCTCAACCGACAGGTGCACCGAAGTGTGCTCTTCCAGGTTGGCCAACTCGTCGGGGTGCTGGGTCCCGCTGCCATGGCGGGCGTCGGCCGCGTCGCGGGCGGGGGTGGTCTCCGGGGACATCCCCCCATCGAACCACGCGGGGACGTCCGTGAGGGCGTCGGATTGCCGGATTTCCCAGATGGACCTATGTCAGTTCGCCAGTCCTGCGGCCAGCTCAGAGGCTTGACGGGCTGTCTCAGACCCCGACCGGATGCAGGCAGGGATGCCCACGCCGGCCCGGACGCTCCCGGCCACCAGGACGCCGGGCGCCGAATCGGCCAGTAGGCCATCCAGCTGGTCGATCCGGTTGGAGTGGCCCACCGGGAACTGCACCAGTGAGTCGGGGAAGCGGCCGAGACGGACCGCGGTGGGTGGGGCCTCGACCCCGAGAGTGGTGGCCAGGTCAGCCCGTAGGGCTTCGATCAGCGCCTCGTCGGAGAAATCGCTGGGCCTCGTATCGTCGATCCGACCACACGACACCCGCAGCACGGCGCGCTCGGGGTGGTCCAGATGGGCCCACTTGGACCCGGCGAACGAACAGGCCGTCATGAGCAGGCCTTCGCTGCGACCCACAAGGAAGCCGCTCTGGGTGGGGTCAACTTCGAGGTCAGCCCGGTCGTAGGCGATGGTGGCCAGGGCCACCGAGGCGTGTTGCCACCCGGCCAGCAGGGTGCCGGCGTCGGCGTCGATGGGCGATACGAGGTCAGCGGCGACATGGGCCGGCACGGCAAGTACCACGGCATCGGCGGCCCGAGTCCCCGTCGGCGTGGACACCAGCCAGCGGGCCTCGGGCCCATCGCCACGGCTCAGCCCGGTCACCGGTGCACCGGTCTGGAACCGGTCGCCGAGTATGGAAACCAGCGCATCGACCAGGCGCTCCATGCCGCCCTTCGGTGAGAGGAAAACCGGGGAGGTGGGATCGGTTCCGGCGACGGCACGCCGAAGGCCGGCCAGCATCCCATCCGGGGACCGGGCCGCTCCCAGCAGTTGGGGAGCCATGACCTCACAACTCAGGTCGTCGGCCCGTCCAGCGTTGACCCCACCCAGCAGAGGGTCGACGAGGCGCTCGAACACCTGGTCGCCCAAGCACGCCCGGACCACCGAACCCACACTGGCGTCGGCGTCGGGATCCAGCGCCATTGCCGGCACACCGTCACCGGCAACCAGCCTCAGGTCCTCGGGTTCGAGCAGACCATCGGCCACCGTGGCCGGGGCCAGCGGGACTCCCAACACGTTGGGGGTCGGAAGGGGTCGCAGTGTCCCATCCAGCCACAGAGAGGCTTGCCGGGCCGATGGGGACACCAACTCGTCGGCCAGACCCAGTTCGTGGCACAGGTCCCGGGCCCACGGCACCCGCACCAGAAAGGCGTCGGCCCCGGCGTCGATTGGGAGGTCGTCTAGTACCGGATCGTCCAGGAGCCCGGTCTGTAGGTATCCACCGGCTCGGGTCGACGCCTCGAGCACCGTGACGTCCAGTTCCGGGTTGTCGACGGTCAGCCGATACCCGGCGGTCAGTCCGGTGATGCCACCCCCGACCACCAGCAACCGATGGGACACGGGTCAGCCACCGATGGGGTGGGCGTGGACCTGGGCGACCACCCGTTCCAGGACGGCCGGATCGATCTCAGGCAGCACGCCGTGGCCCAGGTTGAACACGTGGCCCGGATGCCCACCGTTGCGGGACAGCACGTCGGCCACTTCGGCTTCGACGACCTCTGGTGGCCCGAGGCATACCGCTGGGTCGAGGTTGCCTTGCAAAATGGCGTCGGGTCCGAGGCGACGTCGGGCCTCGTCCAACGGCACCCGCCAGTCAACCCCGATCACATCGGCACCTGCCTCGGCCATCAATGGAAGGATCTCGCCGGTACCCACGCCGAAGTGGATGCCCGGTACGCCTGTGTCGGCCACTCCCTCGAATACCCGCCGACTGTGAGGCAGGACGCAGCGCTCGTAGACCGGCGGGCTGAGGGCCCCGGCCCAGCTGTCGAAGAGCTGGATGGCCGACACCCCGGCAGCTATCTGGGAGCGCAGCGAGGTTATGGCCATGTCGACCAGGCGTTCCATGAGGTCGTTCCAGAGGGCCGGGTCGCCCATCATGAGGGCCTTGGTTCGGCCGTATGTGCGTGACGGTGCACCCTCGATCAGGTAGGAGGCCACGGTGAACGGTGCCCCAGCGAAGCCGATGAGCGGTACGCCGGCTTCGGCGACCACCTGGCGGACCGTCTCGAGCACGTACGGGGTGTCGATCTCGGGTTCCAGCGGTCGGAGGCGCTGCAGGTCGGCGGTCCGCTCGAAAGGCTGCTCGACAACCGGCCCGAGGCCAGGCTTTACGTCTACACCGAAGCCCACGGCGTAGGCAGGGACCACGATGTCGGAGTAGAGGATGGCCGCATCCACGCCGTACCGACGGACCGGTTGCAGAGTGATTTCGGCGGACAGTTCGGGGTCGGCGATGGCGTCGAGGATGCTGCCCGAACCCCGGATGGCCCGGTACTCGGGCAGCGACCGTCCGGCCTGGCGCATGAACCAGACCGGGGTGTGGTCATGGGGTTCGGCTCGGCAGGCGGCCAGGAACGGGCCCGAACCGGGCGGGGAGTCGACCACGGCCTGACGCTACCGGGGGGCGTCCGAAGCGCCCGCTAGAAGACGACGGGCCCGGGTGGCCTCGGGCAGGGCGAGACGGGCAAGTGCCGAGATCCGGGCCGCCTCGGTGATCTCGTTCAACCCGTATTCGCTGCGGTCTGACGCGCCTGGGCCATGGACCTGCGGGTCGCGGTCGGCCAGAGTGGCGCGGTCGGCTAACTCCCCGGCCGTCGGTTGCAGGACGAGCACTGCAGCTCCCCGGCGTCGGATGGCCTGGACCTCTCTGTAGAGAGTTCTGGCGTGCCACGCCCGTGCCAGGGTGCCTGGGTCGTCGGTGGGTCCGGACGTTCCGCCGACGGTCTTCGACGACGAGATCACGACCACGTCGAGGCCCAGGGCGGCCACCAGGTCGGCGTTGGTGGTGGAGTGCACACCACCATCCACCAGGCGTCGCCCATCGATCTCGACCGGTCGGAACCAGCCCGGGACGGCAGTGGAGGCCTGCACGGCCGGGCCGACCGTCGCGGCCACGTCGTCACGACCCAGCACTACCCGCTTGCCTGAACGAAGGTCAACGGCACAGATCCAGGTTGGATGATCGGGCCATGGTTCGGGATGGATCTCGGCGCTACGGGCACCTAGTGACGAGCCGTCCCGGGTGCCGACCGGCAGCAGGCCGGCCAGGGCCATCACAGGCCGGGGCCTGGCCGTTGAGCAAAGGTCACGTAGCAGCAGCATCGGGTTGGCGGGACGGCGAGAGCCGCTGCGACCTCCATCGTGGGGCTCCTCGTCTGACAGCGAACCCAGGCTAAGAGGCGTGGTGACGCGGTCCATGATGTCCTGACCCTCGCCGGACAGGGGGGTGCGGGCGTAGGAGGCGTAGAGGTCGGGAGCTGAGACTCCGGCCCGGAGGCTGACCGCCGTGGTTGCACCAGCTGAGGTGCCCACCACCACATCAGCGGTTCGCGGATCCCAGCCTGTGGCCTCTGACAGGGCGGCCAAGACGCCAGCGTGTTGGGCGGCGGCGTGCAGGCCCCCAGCCCCCAGAACCAGCCCGACGGTCGTCATGTGGATACCACGATCACGGGCCCATCGTCGCACGCGTACCGGGGTTTCCCGCCTCTGGAGGACTTCATGACGGGCCGGTGGGGTGTTGAGGTCGCTCCCCCTATCGCCGGTAGCATCGTTCTTCGGCCGAATTCGCCTCAACCGTCGATTTCGACCGGTGAATCCACCGTCTCCGAGCAACGCACGGCGCCCCGGTGGGCCCGGAGCATCATGAGCGACAACGTCCACGAACATCCTGAGTTGGAGGCCGAGCAGGCCCACGTCGACCACGCCCACGCGTGCCTGGACGCGGCCCGTGAACGGGCCCTTCACCTGACGCGGATGGTCGAGGTCGGCCAGGGTGGCACCAACCAGGCGCGCTTCGAGCGCGAGGCCATCATCGACTCGGTGGCGGCCCGCCTCGACCACCTTGACCTAGGCGACGCCTCGCTGGTCTTCGGTCGGATCGACCAGGAGGCCGAGGTCGGAGGCGGCGTGTTCCACATCGGCCGGGTCGGCGTCTGGGACGAGGAGCAGGAA
>DPMC01000100.1:0-149 GCA_003541675.1 Acidimicrobiaceae bacterium
AGATCCACTGCATCGAGTTCGGGATACCGCCCGAATCGGGTCATGCTTGTTCCCAGCACCCAAACTGCATCGTTCATCGTGTACTCCTGCTCGCTCGTATGGCTCGTTCGTGTGGCCCGAAGGCCGGTCAGACCGCTGCGTAGCCGAAG
>DPMC01000100.1:453-5791 GCA_003541675.1 Acidimicrobiaceae bacterium
GTCAGACCGCTGCGTAGCCGAAGGCCACGCACTCGGTCCCGTTGTCGTCGGTTCCACACCCGTAGGTGGTGAACACCAGGCTCATCCCCAGTTCGGCGGTCATCGGGTCGTCGAGACCAACCACGTTCGCCCGCACGGACGTGCCGTCACGAGTCTCGACGATCGCCGAGACGTAGGGCACCGAAATGCCCGGCGCCGCTCGGTGCACGATGCTGAAGGACTTCAGAACAGCGTCATCAGCCACTCGGGCGGAGGCAAACTCGGCCTTGCCGCACTTCGCGCAAGCGTTTCGCCTGTCAAAGAATCGGGCACCGCAGTTGGTGCACTCGTTGGCCAGAAGGTGAGGGTCGTTACCCAACTGGAGGTAGTCGACTATGGGTAGACGCTCAGGAATGACCGGGGTCTCCCCGGCGGTGTCATCGCTCATAACCGGACGGTACCGGTCAGCCCATCAGCGGTCGCTACCGGGCTCCTCGGGAGCCGTTCAGGGGAATCAAGAGTCACCACGTGCCGCGATGCAGCACCTCGCCCAGGGGCCGACGCCGACGGTCGACCGAGCCACTTTGCCGGTCAGCCAACGGATCCGGATGCCCGATGGCGATAGTGCCTACGGCCCGTGCCCCATCGGGCACTCCGAATCGTGCGGCCACCGCTGCCTCGTGGTCGAACAGGCCGAAGAAGCAGCACCCCAACCCCTCTTCAACAGCGAGCATCTGGAGAGCCATGGCGGCAAAGGCAGCATCAGTTAACCAATAGGGCACTGACCAGTCTCCGGCCGAGTCCCCGAGTCCGGTCCGGGCCTTGTCGGCTTCGGCATAGCGGGCCACATAGCGATCAGGAATGCCCCAGGGCACCACGAGGGCCGGAGCGACCAGCAGCCCGGGCCACGGGAAGTCATCTCGACGATCGGCAGACAGCGTGGTGTCCCAATAGGCCGCGACCTCACCACTCTCGAGCACCAGGAACTCAACGCCCTGACAGTTTCCGGCCGTCGGGGTTCGTCGGGCCCGGTCGACGAGACCGTCCACCCGGCCTGGCGCCAACGGCCGGTCGGCAAACGATCGACAGGACCGCCGGTCGCGAAGTGCGTCGGCGACGGTCATGGGGCAACCCGGCTCAGACCGTCCCGGCTCAGGCGTATTTCTCGAGGTCCTCGGCCAGCGCCCAACCGGTGCCGATGAGCACGTCACCAGCCGTTGGATCCAGGTCGTCGAAGAAGGCCACCACACTGGCATCGACCTTGTCGGCCTTGAGACTGGTGTGATCGAACACGCACGCCGGAAAGCTCTTACCGGGCGAGGTGAACCGCTTCTCCTGGTAGGCCAACGTCGACAGGCCGAAGCGCTTAACGAAGCGTCGACCCCATGCACGCTCCTCGCCTGAGGCCTTGTGGCCGGGACGAGGAACGATGCCGGTTAGGCCCTTAAGGGCCTCGAAGCCTGAGACCTCGTTGAAGCGGGTGCCAACCACCACGTCCTCATCGGGGAAAGCCATCACGGCCCGACGGAGCTGTTCGGTGGTGAGCGCCCGCAGCACCGTGTCGCGCTTAGAGGTCCGATGGATGGAAGCCAAACCGACAATGACCGCCGGGGTGCCGCCGATCCGTTCAAGGGTGAAGAAGGCAAAGCCCTTCAGCCGACCACCCTCTCGGGCGGTGCTGATGAGGACCCACTCCTCGGTCTGCTTGGAGATCAGTCCGATGCCGAATGGGTTCGGCCCGTCAGCGCACAGATCTGCCATCTCCTCGATCTCGGCATCACCGAGCATCGTGCAGTCCTTGGTCTCGACCTCGATCGCCATGCTCGATACCTCCGGTTGGGCCCGTGTGGTTCCGAGATCCCGCCGAGAATCCCGCCTATGGGCTCCTCCATTTTGCCCGGTGCTCGGGCGGTTTCCCAACCCGGTCGAAAAGCGCTCAGCCGGCGAGAACCGCGTCGGCCCCCAGGAGTACCCGGATCTCGGCCACCAGACCACTGGCCGGGTCGACGCAATAGTCAGGCGGCAGACGGAGAACCTGCCGGTCCCCCAGATGGAGAAACACTTCAGAATCGCCGGGATGGGACGCCAAGAGGCCCTTCAGTTCAGCGACAGTTTCCGGTCGCACCCGCTCGATCGGCAGGTGCACATGCACCGGCCTGACCTCCTCCAAGTCAGATGTACGGAACACCTCGATCTCATGACAGATGATCTTGGAGAGATCGTCTCGCCGGTCGATCCGTCCCTTGACCAGCACGATGACGTCGTCGGCCAACTTGTGTCCGTGGTCGGCCATGGTCTTGGGGAAGACCATCACCTCCATGGAGGCGCCCAGGTCCTCCAGCGCGAATACGGCCATAAGGTCGCCCTTGCGCGTCCACTTCTTATCCAGGTTGGTGACCACGCCGCCGACAGTTCGGAACACGCCCTCCTCGGCATCCTCCAGTTCGGTGATCGAGGCGTCACACCGACGCCTCAGGGCAGCCTCGTAGCCCAGGAGGGGATGGTCCGAAACGTACAGGCCCAGCATTTCCTTCTCAAAGGCCAGACGGGTCATCTTGTCGAACTCGACGTCGGCAATGGCGATCCGCTCATCGAAGGTCGGCCCATCACCCTCGACCTCACCGAAGAGCGACATGACGCCCATGTCGTGCTCCTTCCGGCGGGCCACTGTGTGGTCGATGATCTGCTCGTGGGCGTGCAGGAGGCCCTGCCGAGTGTGGCCCATGGCGTCGAACGCCCCGGCCTTGATAAGCGACTCGATCGTGCGCTTGTTGAGCACCGTGGTGTCACACCGCTCGCAGAAGTCGTTGAAATCCATGAACGGACCATTGGCGTCCCTCTCGGCCACCAAACGCTCAACCAAACCCTCACCCACGTTTCGGACCGCCGAGAGACCGAACACAATGCGGCCAGCCGACCCCTTCGACGCGGACCCGGTTGCGACCCCGTTCGCAGCACCGTTCTTTGCATTGTCGCCGATACCGGGCACGGGCACCGGCTCGAAGTCGGATCGCGCCACGTTCACATCTGGCACCGTCACCTCGATGCCCAGCACCCGACACTCGTTCAGGTAGACAGCCGCCTTGTCTAGATTCGATTTCACGCTCGTCAGCAGGGCCGCAAGGTATTGGACCGGGAAGTGCGCTTTCAGGTAGGCGATCTGGTAGGCGATGTAGCCGTACCCGTAGGAGTGGCTCTTGTTGAAGGCGTAATCGGCAAACTGCTCCACGGTGTCGAAGAGTTCGTCGCCCAGCTGCCTGCCGTACCCCGTGGCCGTACAGCCCTCCACGAAGGAGGTCCGCTCCTTTGCCATGAGTTCGCGGTCCTTCTTGCCACACGCCTTGCGAAGGTTGTCGGCGTCGGCCAACGAGTAACCGGCAAACTTCTGGGCCACCCGCATTACCGACTCCTGATAGATCATGAGCCCATAAGTGTCCGCCAGTAGTTCCTCAGCATCGGCGTGGAAGAACTCGACCTCCTTACGGCCGTTCTTCCGATCGGCGTAGTCGTTGTGCATGTTCGCTGCCATCGGACCCGGCCGGTACAACGCCACAAGGGCGGCCACGTCCTCGAATGCCGTCGGCGCCAGCGACCGCATGAGGGATCGCATGGGGCCCGACTCCAACTGGAATACCCCAATGGAGTCGCCCCGAGTCAGCATCTCGTAGGTGGGGGCGTCCTCCAAGTCCACCTCATCGATGTCGACCACCTGACCGGTGGTGCGTTCGATGAGGGCCAGAGTGTCAGTGATGACATCCAGATTGCGAAGGCCCAGGAAGTCCATCTTGAGTAGCCCAAGGTCCTCCACGCCATGCATCTCGTACTGGGTGACCACCGGGGCGTCCTCGGGGTCCTGTCCGGACTCGGGCTTTCGCTGGATGGGCAGGTAGTCGGTCAGCGGTTCACGGGTGATGACCACGGCCGCCGCGTGGATCCCGTCCTGGCGGCGCAGGCCCTCAAGCCCTTTGGCCACATCGACCACGGCCTTCACGTCGTCGTCAACGGTGTACATGTCCCGGAGGTCGGACGCCATCTTGAACCCGTCGGCGTGCTTCTCGGTTTCCTCCAGGCAGGCCGCCAGCGGGGTATCGCGGCCCATAATGAGCGGCGGTATGGCCTTGGCGATCCGGTCGCCCATTCCGTACGGGTAGCCAAGCACGCGGGCCGCGTCGCGTACGGCGGCCCGGGCCTTGATCTGGGAAAACGTTACGATCTGGGCAACGTGATCACGGCCGTACTTTTCGGATGCGTAGCGGATCATCTCGTCGCGGTATCGCGAGTCGAAGTCCATGTCGATATCGGGCATGGAGATACGGCTTGGATTCAGGAACCGCTCAAACAGCAAGTCGTACTCAATGGGATCCATGTCAGTAATCCAAAGGCAGTAGGCCACCGCACAGCCCGCCGCGCTCCCCCGGCCCGGGCCGACCCGGATCTCCCGGCCACGGGCGTGGCTGATGAGGTCCCACGTGATCAGGAAGTACGACGAGAAGCCCATTTCGCGAATCGTGGTGAGTTCGTAGGCCAAACGCTCGACGACCTTGTCCTCCAACTGGTCACCCCACCGCTTGCGTGCACCCTCGAAGGTCAGGTGCTCGAGGTAGGAGTCGGCCCCGTCGAACCCCTCGGGGATAGGAAAGTCGGGTAGTTGCGGGTTTCCGAACTCGATCTCTACCTCGCACCGCTCAGCGATCCACAGTGTGTTGTCGCACGCCGAGGGCACATCACGGAATAGGTCGCGCATCTCGACGGCCGACTTCAGGTAGTGCTCCTCGCCAGAGAATCGGAAGCGGTCCGGGTCGCTCATCAACGAGCCGGTCTGCACACACAGCAGCGCGTCATGGGCCCGGGCGTCGTCACGATGGGTGTAGTGGCTGTCGTTGGTGGCCAGCAGCGGGGCGCCCAGGTCGGTGGCCAACTTCTCGAGAAGTGGGTTGGTCCGGTGCTGCTCGGGGATGCCCTGGTCCTGAAGTTCAACGAACAGGTTGTCCTTCCCGAAGATCTCCTGGAGGCGGGCGGCCTTGACCCGTGCGTCGTCGTAGTCATCGCGCATGAGGGCCTGGAGTACGTGCCCACCAAGGCAGCCGGTCGTGGCGATCAGGCCCTCGGCATGATCCGAGAGGACGTCCCAGTCGACCCGGGGCTTGTAGTAGTAGCCCTCCAGAAACGCCCGGCTGGCCACTTGGATCAGGTTGCGGTACCCGGTGTCGCTCTCAGCCAGGAGCGTGAGGTGGTACATGAGCTTGCGCCCGCCATCCGTCTGACCACCGGAGTCGTCGACCCGACCACGACGGGACGGGCGCTCGAACCGTGTGTCGTGGGCCATGTAGGCCTCGGTACCCAGGATCGGTTTGACCCC